>NZ_JBMNDO010000047.1:0-57281 GCF_052542855.1 Streptomyces sp. SAS_281 | reverse complement strand
GTGGGGCGAGCGGCAGGACGCTCCCCCCACCCCTGGCATCGGCCAGCCTGACCGCCACGGTGCTGCCGATACGCCATCGCCGCTGGTCGTACGGCTCGACGCGACACTCGACGGGGCGGGCGAGACCGCAGTTGACCCAGAGCGAGGACGCCCGGTCCCCGGCGCGCGGCACCGAGCAGACGACCCCCAGTACGAGCGACCCGGGGACGGGAGGCTCCGCGTCGGGTGCCGCACGGAAGGCGTCGTGCACGAAGGGCCGTGCGGACCGTTGCAACGCCGCCTGTGGATTCTCGCTGCGCGGGTACAGGACGGTTTCGCCGGTGCGCCGGTCCACGGTCGCGGCCATGACGAACCGGGCGTCCGCGGTGATCTGCCCATTCGCCTCGCGCACCGCCGCGAACGGGGTCGGCCGCTGGGTGCTCGCCCACAGGCCGGACAGCGCCCCTGCGAGCGGCATACCCTGCCCCCGCAGCTCCACGGACGCGGTCGCCCGCAGGAACCGGACGAGCGCCGTCTCCGTCCCCCTGCCGGAGACGCGGCTGACGTATGTGGCGAACGGGTTGTCGCGTACCACCACGGGCGGGTTCCCGCCCCACTTGTGGTAGAGCGCCCGCAGCGCGCGGACCCGCAGGCGGTTGGCCATCTCGGTGGGGAGCGCCCGGACGGACAGCGCCTCGAAGAGCCGGTCGTAGTAGAACTGCGCCCCGCCGCTCAGGCCGACGATGACGTCCACGACGTGTTCCAGGACCTTGAGGAGGCGCTCCTGCGACCCCGCCCCCAGCACCTGCGCGCCGAACATGTCGAACATGCGGGCCCGTACGTAACGGGGGAGGTGAGTAGGCGAGTTGAGGGAGCGGATGCGGCCGCTCCAGGCGTTCACCCAGTCCTCATGCGCTCCCTGGTCACCGAGGTCGGGCCGCTCCAGGAGTGCCGCCAGGCGGAGCGTGTCCAGCGTCACGGGGACGATGGTGTGGGTGTCGTTCTGGGCGAGCAGCTCACCGAGCCCGGCCGCCATGTCCCGCCATTCCTCGACGGAGAAGGAGTCGCGGTCCACGTCGAGGGGACCGCTGAGCACCAGCCCCGCCGGGGTCAGCACCGGCGGCCGGCCTCGGGTCAGCTCGGCGGGGAATACGAGGCCGCTCTCCGGACTCCAGTCCCAGCGCAGGGCCGCGCCCCGCCGGTGCGTGTCGAGGTCGCGGCCCAACTGAGCCGCCCGGACCGCGGTGCCGGTGTAGGCGTTGCGCTCCCGCTCGCCGATCAGGGACAACAGGCCGTCGGCCGGCGGCGGGTCGCCCGCGAACCAGCGGCCGCCCGCCTCCGTCCGGTGCGGCCCGGTCCCGCCGGACGACGACTCCTGGACCCAGTGCAGGGCGACGTTGCGCGCGCCCCACTCGGGCAGGGGCGGGTAGTGGGCGTCCTGCTGATGCTGGGGGAGCGCGGCGACCACCCGCACGATCTCGGAGGGGTGGACCGTCGGGCGTACGCCCTTACCGATCAGATCGGCGGTCGCCTCGGCGTGCAGGATGAGCGAGCACAGGTGACCTGCGTAGTCGCCGGCTAGCCGCATGTCCTCGCCGAGGGCGTCCATGACGGGTCTGAATACTCGGTTCAGGCAGTCCCGCAGATGGATGAGGAGCAGCAGCAGATAGTCGCGCCGCGGCCCCGCCCCGTCCGGTTCGCCCGACGCCCCCTCGTTGTGCGGCGTTCCTCCGAGGAGGGACGCGGCGAGCAGCCCGGCACCGAGTAGTCTGACCAGTTGCTCCGGTTGGTTGTCGCGCAACTCCGGAGGCGGTGGCGGAGCCGCCGCCCTGCCCTTGGCCCCCGTCTGCTTGCCCGGGCCCGGCGGAGCGGGAGCGATGATCCATGGAGACCACAGCCGCGCGGCCGTGGCCCGCGGGGTGGCCTCGGCGGGTCCCTGCTCGAAAATCAGCCGCGGTTGCGGGGTCTCCGGGGGGCGAAGGGTCAGGAGCCGGTGCACGTGCACCAGGACGGCGTCGTAGGACGTGTAGGGCAGTGTGACCGTCAGCAGCTCCTGGTCGGGGTTGCGTTGGGCGGGGTCGCCGGGACGCCGGGGCAGGCCCTGGGGCGTCTGCCACCACAGGGCGAGCCGTTCGGCCGTCCCGGCGGGATCCCGCTCGGCCGCGAGCGACCACAGCGCTGTCTGCCACAGCACCGACGGCATCGCCGAAGCGCGCAGGGACCCCGCGCCACCGAGGCGTACGTAGGCCAGCCGCCGCGCGTCGTTGTCGAGTTCCTTCGGCAGGGTGCCGTCGGTCCGCCACCGGCCGAGCCAGCCGAGGAGCAGCTCACCGGTCAGTGCCTCGCTCTCCAAGGCCGCCACGGTCACGCCGGGTCCCGAGCGCCGGCTCCCGGGGGGAAGGACGAACGTGACCCGGGCCGTGGTGGCCAGCAGGTCAGGCTCCATGTCGAAGGCGCCCCGGGAGGCCACGGCGAGAGCCTCGCGGGCCGCCTCCGCTCCGTCCGGACTCAGCAGGGCGCACAGCTCGGCCGCGTGGAGCAGCGCATATCGGCCGTGACGTCCCTCCAGCGCGTCGTCCAGGACGGCCGGGAACTGCTCCAGGAGTTCCCCGACGCCCTGCGGATGGCGTCCGGCGAGGAGACGGGCCACGATCAGGGCGACGGTGGGGGCGAGTTGCTCCACCAGGTCGTGATACGGCGGAACGGAGGTGTTTGCCTCGGCCGCGCCGTCACCGGCGTCCGGCAGTAGATCGCGCAGCGACGCCAGCGCCTTATGAGCCTCCGAGCCGCCTGCAGCGCGCAGCGCGGCACCGATGCGGGTCCGCAGCTGCTCGGGCGCGACCGAAGCGATGTCCCGATAGAGGTCCGCGGCACGGGCGTTGACCTCGGTGACGCCGGAGAACCGCCGTTGGGCGGCGAGGACGTGTGGCAGCGCATACAGCGCGGTCCCCGTGCCGGCCTGGCCGAGGCACTCGATGGCCGAGGACACCAGTTCCTCGGACCGTTCGTTGCCGACCGGCTCGCCAAGTGCCGTGACGATGTCCAGGAACGTCGCTGCGGTCTGCGGGGGGAGTCCTAAGGAGGCGGTGAAATACCAGTGCTCGAGCATCGTCGCCCCTTCATGTCCTGAGCCGGGCCGCACTGCCCGCGATCTCCTAGTCACCGGCGCCGGAACGCCGTCTAGTGGTCGTCAGGATATGGACGGGCGGACATCTTGGGGACGGCTTTGAGTCATACCCATGCATCCGTTAGCGGCTCAGTACCCCGGCAACGGGGGACGCAGCGCCCTGCGGCGCTCGGACACCTGTTCCTCCAGTTCCAGGTCGTACGCCTCGGATGCGGGCGCCAGGCCGGCGAGGCGGCGCAGGACGGGGTCGAGGCCGTAGAGCCAGGCCGCGGCCCGCTCATCGAGCGGGTGGCGGGTGACAAGCGCCCAGCTTCCCGGGTACCGCCCTGTCGGGTCGAGGAGCGGCAGGTCGGCGGGGCCGATAAGCCCCGCACGGTCCAGCGCCACGGCGGTCTCCAGTCGTTCCAGGTCCGCGCCGGTCACCCGTCCCCGCTCGGCCACCGACACCGCGGTGAGGACCGCGGGAGACAGGTCCTCCTCCCGCCACTGCGCGAAGGCGTCCGTGTCCCGCAGGCCGGCCCGCACCAGGGCGAGGACGATCGAGTCGGCGAGTTCGGCCAGGCCGTCGAGGAACGGCAGGTCGGCCGGGCCCGGCACCGCCTTACCGGCCTTTCTCAGCCAGTGCTCCAGGTCGCCGTCACGGGCGGCGGCCAAGCGCAGCGACCACGCGCGGGCGGGACCGCTGCGCAGGGCGGCGTACGCGGCCAGCAACCGCCGGTGCAGCGCTGGCCACCAGTGGCCCACTGCACGGAGCACGGTTGCCTCGTTGGCCGGATCCCCCCACGTGTCCTCGGCGTTGAGCTGCTCGATGACGGCACTGGCGCCGACTACGGGTGCAGGGCCCGGCTCATGGTCGCCGTCCGCGGACCGCACCCGCTCCAGCAGGGCGCCTGCCGCCCGCCCGGGCCCGGTGATCGGCGCCAGAGCGGACGGCATGGCCACCGCAGGCGGGTCCGAGCGCTCCCCCTGCGGGGACTGCTCCCGCACCAGGTACTCGTCCAGCAGCAGCAGGCGGGCCACCCGCCCGGCCGCGTACCGCACGTGGTCCGCCCGCGGGCCGTGCACCTGGACCACGACGCCCCGCAGGTCCCAGCCGAAGCCGTGCAGCCGCTCCAGGTCCTCACCGAACTCCTCGCCCATCTCGGAGGCGGTGGCGGCGGGACAGCGGATCACCAGGCCGACGCCCCGGCCCCGGGGACTTTCCCGGAACCGCGGGTGGACGGCGCCGCGCAGTTCGGCCTCGGTCCGGGGCAGCCGGCCCGCTTGCGCGTCGCAGGCGTACCAGACGCGCGGCCCCTCGTGCGGGAGGGACCGCGCGTTCCGGGCCGCGTAGAGCGTGCTCTCAGCCGCGTCGAGCAGCCGGGTGAGGTCGACGCCCGCAGGGTCGGCGAGCACGTCCCGGAAGAGGTCCTCGTGCAGGGACCAGAGCGCGTCGAGGTGGACACGGAACCGCTCGTCCGTCATGGGCCGCGGCCCGTGCCCTGAGCCCACAGGCAGGCGGTGGGCGGTGGAGGAGAGCGCCGGACGGCCGGCCTCGGGCAACAGTCCGACGGTGAGGTCCGTGTTGCGCCGCTGCGTGTAGAGGACCGGTACGGCACCCAAACCGTCCAGGAGCGCCGCCCCCATCCGCAGGGCAACGTCGACGGGGTGTCCCCGGGCCAGGGCGTCGAAGAACCCTCCCGCGAAGGCAGCGGCCCGGCTGTGGCTGACCTTGCCCTGCACGGCGACGACGTGCGGCACACCGTCCCGTACGAGCCGGTCGGCGGCGGACACGGCGGAGCCCGGGGTGTCCGCCGACCCGGCGGAGTCGCAGGCCATGAGGACCGCGAGCCGGACGCCTGCGCTGCGCAGCCAGCTCGCCACAGTGCTGGCGTCCAGCCACTCGGCCGCGTCGGCGCCGCCCTCGGCGCCCACCACGAGCCCACCGGCCGTCTGGTGTCCACCGAAGTAGAAGACCCCGGCGCCCGGGGCGAGTTGCTGCCGGATCTCGTCAGCCGTCGCGGGGGCGGGCAGCGTGCGGGCCGACAGCCATGACCCGTTCAGAGCCTGGGTCACGAGCTGCCGGTCGGCGTCACCCCGTCTCCAGCTTTCCGGTGGCGGCACCGGCTCCACACCGTGCGGCGTTGTGATGCTGCCGTGGACGGAGGTGGCGTCGGCGACGAGTACCAGACCCCGGCCGGGCCGCTCCATGGTGGGCAGCGGGCGCAAGGGCCGTACCTCGCGGACGAGGGTGAAGCGGGGATGGCTGCCCACCTCGCAGCCCCCGTCGGGCAGGGGCCCTCTCTCCGCCGCCCAGTCCTCCCAGATGAGGGCGGGGGCGGTCGGCGAGGGCACGCGCACCGACTCCCAGCGCAGGGCACCGAGGGGACGCGGCCCCTCGGCCCCGAGGCCGGGCAGCACCAGCCGCAGCCGCAGGTGACCGTCGCCGGTCACGTAAGGCGCCTGGCGGGCGACGATCCGGCGGACGGAGGGAGGGAACAGGGCTCTTCCCAGCATCTGCGCCACCAGGGGGGACACCGGCTTGTCCCAGGCCGTGGCTGTGTTCCGGCCCAGGGCCCGCGGCGCGTCCGGCGTGTGCAGCGGGCGGTCGTCGTCGTCGACGGCGACCGCGGTCGCCTTGCGGCCGTCGTCCGACCACGACAGCCTGATGGTCAGGTCCTGGGCTCCGCTCACCACTGCCGGCCCCCTGTTTCCCTCGTCGCACGGCACGTTCACCGTCACCCTATTCAGCGAAACCGTCGCGCCCCAGCGGGCACCGGCCACACAATGGACGCCTGTCCACCCGCGAAGAGGACTGGCATCGTGCAAGAGACCGGCCCGTACTCCGGCGCACCGCGCTGTCCGTCCGAAGCCGAACTGAGGGAGCTGCGGGCATCGGAGTTCTGGCACGGGCCGGATCTGGAGGACGAGGCACGTCAGAAGTGGGACGTCCTCCTGCATCGCACGGACCTCGACGCCGAGGAATTCACTGACGAGTTCTTCGAGGTCCTGGGGGAGTACCCGGGAGCGCTGCGGGTGCTGGGCCAGTTCCGCGCGGCCCGCGAGGACGGCCTGCGCGGTCCTGACAGCCAGACTCCGCCCGACGTTCGCCCGGACGGCGCCTCCCCGCTCCCTGATGACATCGTGGTGGGAGACATCGGGTCGGCCCCGGACCAGGACCCGGCGACGGAACCGGACATCGACCGCTTCCTCAACCTCTGCGTCGTCTGGCCCCTTTCCCGGCAGACCGTCCCCACCGACCGCGTCCTCGCCGCGGGCCGGACCTATGAACTCCGAGTGGACATAGGGCAGCTCGTCGACCAGAGCCTCTTGGCGCAGCAGGCACGCCCGTTCCCCGACGGCATGCTCGGCCACACGGACGACGAGGGGCGGGGCGACTGGCTGGAGGTCACCGTTCTCAGCGACGACTTCGACCTGCCGCCCGGACGGCACTCGGTCTTCCTGCCGCGGACCGGCCCCAGCTGGGTCTGCCCCTGCCCGCCGCGCGAGGACGCGCCCCACAGTTGCGAGCCGGTGCACCGCGGCGAGCACCTGTACATCCCCTTCACCGCGCCCGACGAGCCGGGCCCGGCCCGCCTGCGCCTGCTGGTGTCCTACCGCGGAAACCAGCTGCAGTCGGTTTCCCTGACCGCCCACGTCGGCGCCCACGAGAGCCCGGACGGCGACACCACGGCGAGCGTCGACTACACCTTGACAGCCGGGTACGCGCAGCTCGCGGCGCTGCCCGCCCGGACCGCCGCGGTCCGGGTCGGCCGGCCCGTCGGTGGGACGATGACAATCGACGTCCTCGCCCAGGACGGGCCGGTCAGCAGCTTCTGGCTGACCGAACACCAGGTGCGGGGCGCGCTCCAGCGCGTCCGCGACGTCCTGTTCGGCCTCCACGCGGTCCACCACGAGGACGACTCCCTCGAGAACCTGATCGACGAGAACAACGCCAAGACGCCCGACGCCGCCCACGACGACCTGGCGAAGCTCGCCCACCAGGGTGCGGAGCTCTTCCTCCTGCTCGCCCGCAGACGGCCTGAGAGGGAGGCGCTGCGACGCGTGCTGAGGGCGCCCGCGGCGATCCAGATCTGCCAGCAGGAGCTCGGCAACGTCACCTTCCCCTGGAGCCTGCTCTACGACATCCCCCTCGACAACCGGGGAAACCTGGAGCGCTGCGCCGCCGGATGGGCGGAGGTTCATCGCGATGACACGGCACGCTCCTGCCCCGAGGAGAGCCGGCATGGGCTCAACACCCTGTGCCCGTTCGGCTTCTGGGGCTACCGCCACTTCATCGAGCAGCCGCCGTCGGCCTCACCCGGCCGCAGACTGAAGCTGTGGGCGGGCCGGGACGGGGAGGCCCCGGCACTGACCGTGGCTCGCAGCCTCACGATCAATCACGAGCTGATGGATCATCATCTCACCGTTTTGCGGGGCCACTTCCTGCACGGCGGCGTCCACGACTGCAACTGCAGCGAGACACTGCGGAAGGCGCTGATCGACGCCACGGGCGCCTGCGTCTACTTCTACGGCCACGGGCGCCGCCCCGACCCCCTGGCCGAGCCCCCCAGCACCACGGTTCTGGAGATCGGTCAGGGAGAACGGATCACCCCGCGGGATCTCGCCGCCTGGGCGGACTCATCACACTGGCGGCGGGGCGACGAGGTGGCCCCCGTCGTCTTTCTCAATGGCTGCCACACCCTCGATACCGACCCGGCCTCCTGGCTGACCTTCGTCGAAGCCTTCTCCGCCTTCAGCGCCGCCGGAGTGGTGGGCACCGAAATCATGATCGAACAAGGGCTGGCCAACGAGATCGGCGAGCGCTTCTGGGAGCGGCTCCTCGCGGGCGAAGCGGTAGGTCCGGCCCTGCACAACGTCCGCATGACCATGCTGCGCAAGAACAACGTGCTGGGTCTGGCCTACACCGCCTACTGCTCCGCAGAGCTGCGCCTGCGGAACGTGCCTAACGACCTGCGGTAATTCGACTTACCGCCCCCTCCGCTCCGGCTTGTCACCCAACCAGTGCCCGGTGCGAGGACCGGCTGCGACCTGCGGCACCGGGCCAGGAGCTTGGGACGGCGGGGCGCCGGTGGGCTGCGGCGTCGGCTCACCAGGGGCCTGCTGCGGCGCTCCGGCGGTTACCTGAGGAGTCGGCTCACCGGGGGGCTGGGGCGGCTGCGGCCCCTGACCCTGCTGCGGGACGGGGGCCTGGGCGAGAGCCCGCTGATCGGCCTTGCGTGCCGCGCGGTCCATCAGGGAACCGGTGACCAAGTAGGCGAAGAAGCCGACCAGGAGCCCGATGCCGTACATGGCGAAGAGATCTGGTTCGGCGAATTGCGTACTGACGACGGTGCCACCGCCCAGGGCAGCGATCACCGTGACGAGATCGGCGATGCGCGGCCCGTCTGTGGTCCGCCGCAGTGTGCGGTACGCGATCCAGCCGATGACGACCCCGAACGCCCACGCGCCCCAAAGACTCAGCGTGGAGACCTGCACGTGCGACTCCCTCCCATACCCCGCTGCTCACAGCGGGCGACGACTCGGACGGTCACGCTATCGGCTGCGCGACCTCCGCATCGCGACTTCGCGGCTCCACGCACCGATGGGTGCCGCACCTACGCCACCCGACCTCGTAGCGAGGGTTCGTCAGTCCTTGAGTACCAGGGCCCTGCTTCGTTGCTGCGCGGGTGATGCTTGCCGCATGCAATGGACCGACCGCCCTCGCTGCTACGGAGTCGGCGGTCCCCTCACCGTTCGGCAGCTCCGGGATGGCGTGCTTGATCCGGCGCCGCCATGAGCAGTGGCGGTTGCGATGGGAACCGTATGCCCCGTCACTGCACACTTCGACTCCCGGACGGCCTCGGCGCGAAGCTCACTGGGCGGGCCCGTCGGGAGGGCCGCAGCAAGCAGGAACTCGCCATTGAGGCCATCCGTGACACGCAGGACCGGGCCGAGCCGGAGGTCGATGACGTCCTGGCCGAGCTCATGGACAGCCATGCGGAAATCCTGGACCACCTGAAGTGACCGGCGTGCGCTCCATCCAGGTCGACGAGATCCTGGCCGTCGCCCGTACGGTCATCGGTACGGAGCACAGTGTGTGTGACATGGGTCTTCCGGTGTCGGCGATCGAGCGACCCCGGCCTAACGTGTTCGGAGCCGAGCTGTATCCCAGGCTGCACGGGAAGGCTGCGGCGTTGCTGCACTCCGTCGCCCGCAACCATGCGCTGATGGACGGCAACAAGCGCACCGCCTGGCTTGCCATGCGTGTCCTCCTGCGGTTCAACGGCGTCAGCGTCCCGTTTTCGCCGCGGTCAAGAGTTTCTGGCCTGCGGGGCTTCCTCGGCTTCTTGCATGCCTTCCGACACGGGTCGTCTAAAGTCCGCCGTCCGGCCCCGCAGGCTCGGCGAGGCGCTTGTTGCGGCGGACGGAGGACCACAGGGACCACCCGATCAGGACTACGCCGATGAGCCCGGTGATGATCTCGTTGATCTCGTACTGGATGGTGACGAGGAGGATCACCGCGAGGGCACCGATGGCGTAGTGCGCGCCGTGTTCCAGGTAGACGTAGTCGTCGAGGGTGCCCTGGCGGACCAGGTGGACGGTGAGGGAGCGGACGTACATGGCGCCGATGCCGAGGCCGAGGGCCATCAGGACGATGTCGTTGCTGACGGCGAAGGCGCCGATGACGCCGTCGAAGGAGAACGAGGCGTCCAGGACTTCCAGGTAGAGGAACATGAAGAACGCGGCCTTGCCGGCCAGGGCGACGGCTGAGCGGGGCTTGCCTGTGCGCCGGGCTTCTTCGTCGGCCGCTCGCTCGTGTTCGTTCTCCGCTTCGAGTTTGTCCTCGAAGTAGCCGGACAGACCGTTGACGATCATGTACGTGATCAGGCCGGCGATGCCGGAGAGAAGGATCGTCTCGGCCTTGTCGACGTGTGTGCCGCCGTGCTGGTGGGCGTGGGGGGCGAAGGTGAGCGCGGAGATGAGCAGCACGATCAGGGCGATGCAGGCCGAGAGCATGTCGACCCTGCCGAGCTTGGCCAGCGGGCGTTCGATCCAGCGCAGCCACTTGATGTCCCGGTCTTCGAAGATGAAGTCGAGGAAGATCATCAGCAGGAAGATGCCGCCGAAGGCGGCGATCGCCGGATGGGCGTCGGTCACCAGTTCCTGGTAGTGGTCCTTGTCCGTGAGTGCGAGGTCGACGGCCTCGATGGGACCGAGCCGGGCGCTGATGGCGACGATGACCACGGGGAAGACCAGGCGCATGCCGAAGACGGCGATCAGGACGCCGATGGTGAGGAAGACCTTCTGCCAGAAGGCGTTCATCTTCTTGACGATGCCCGCGTTGACCACGGCGTTGTCGAAGGAGAGCGAGATTTCGAGTACGGAGAGTATCGCCACGATTCCGAAAGCGGCCCACCCCCCGTAGAGGACAGCGGCTATCAGGCCGAGCGCGGTGACCGCGAACGACCAGCCGAAGGTTTTCAGGAGCACTGGCTACCCCATCGTGGAAGTACGGGTCTCCCCGTGCCGTGTGGTCAGGTGGTGGCGGGGAGAAGGGCGATGCCGTCGTCGTCGGCGTGCAGGATGTCGCCCGGGCGGAAGGTCACGCCGCCGAAGGTGACGGGTACGTCGATGGCGCCGGCGGCGTCCTTGGAGCTCTTGCGGGGAATGGTGCCCAGGGCCTTGATGCCGAGCTGGAGACCGGCGAGGGCGGTGCTGTCGCGGACGGCGCCGTGCAGGATGAGGCCGGCCCAGCCGTTGTCCTGGGCGGCGCCGGCGATGAGGTCGCCGACCAGGGCGGTGCGCAGGGAGGCATGTCCGTCGACGACGAGGACGTTGCTGTGGCCCGGGGTGCGCAGCAGATCGCGCAGGAGGCCGTTGTCCTCGTGGCAGGAGACGGTGCGGACGGTGCCCGCGAAGCCGCGGTGGGCGCCGAACTGGCGGAACTGCAGGTCGCAGACCCGTAGAGCGGTGCCGTACTGGTCGACGAGATCGGCGGTGGGGACGGGGGTGATCGTCTCGGGCATGGGGAGATTCCTTCGCTGGGGGGCTGCCGCGCTCGCTTCTTATCCGGCCGTCAGGGGGATGTAGGTGCGAGCACGGCAGCCTGCTCGGGGGTGAGGGGACGGGTGGAGTGTCCCCTCAGGAGGAGGTGGAGTCTGGCGGTCTCCTCGAGTTCCTCGATCGCGTCGGCGGCCTGTTCCAGGGTGGCCGCCGCGACGACGGGGCCGTGGTTGGCGAGGAGAAGCGCGCGGTGGGTGCGGGCGGTCTGCTCCGCGAGTGGTTCCAGACTGCTGTCGCCCGGGGCGTGGTACGGCAGCAGCGGCAGGGTCCCGACGCGCATGGCGTAGTACGCGGTCAGCGGCGGCAGGGCGTTGGCAGGGTCCACGCCGGCCAGGCACGAGACCGCGGCGGCGTGGGTCGAGTGCAGGTGCACCACCGCGTGCGCGGCGGGCCGGGCACGGTAGAAGGCGGCGTGCAGGAACGCCTCCTTCGTGGGGCGCGGGCCGTCGAGGTGTTGCCCGGCCAGGTCGGCGCGCGACAGATCGGCTTCCTCGACCGTTCCGAGGCTGGAGCCTGTGGGGGTCAGGAGCAGGCTCCCGTCCGCCAGGCGCACGGAGAGGTTGCCGGTGGAGCCGTGGGTGAGGCCGCGGGTGAACAGGGAGCGGGCGATACGCACCATGAGTGCGCGGGCGCCCGTCTCGTCGGTGTAGGCGCTCACTTCGTCTCCTGGTCCTGGGTGTGGAGGGCGCGGGTGAACAGGTCGGGGGCGCCGAAGTTCCCGGACTTGAGCATGAGGGCGAGGTCGCCGGACTCGGTGTCGGCGTACGTCCACGGCACGCCGGGGTCCGCTTCCTCACCGACGAGCACGGCCCGGATACCGAGGGCGGTGGTGACGGCGCCGGAGGTTTCCCCGCCCGCGACGAGCAGGCGGCGTACTCCGCGTTCCACGAGGCGGGAGGCCAGGGCGCCCAGGAGGTCCTCGACCTGCGCGGCCGCTTCGGCGACACCCAGTTGGGCCTGTACGGCGGCGAGCTCTTCCGGTGAGGCGGAGGCGTAGACGAGCACGGGGAGCTCGGGGTCCTGCTCGTCGTACCAGGCCAGCGCCTCGGAGGTGACGTCGCGGCCGGTGGCGGCGGCCAGGACGTCTAGGTGCAGGGAGGGGAGACCGGCCGCGTAGAACTGGGCGATCTGCTCCAGGGTGCGGGCCGAGCAGCTGCCGGCCAGTACGGCCGCGCGCCCGTCGCGGGACAGCGGTTCAGCGGCGGCCGGACCGGCGGCGGGGTAGGCGTGGCCGAGCCCCTCGGCCAGACCCGCGGCCCCGCCCACGACCGGCAGTTCGACTGCGGCGGCACCGATCACGGTGAGGTCGTCGTCGGTCAGCGCGTCGGCGATCACGTGCCGGACCCCGGCCTGCTGATGCGTCACGAGCGCCTCGCGGACGGCCTCGGCTCCCCGGCGCACGGTTGCCCACTCGATCAGCGCGACCTTGTGGGGAGTCTGCGCGGACAGCAGGCGCACCAGCGCGGAATCGCTCATGGGGTTGAGGGGGTGGTGCCTCAGCGGCGAGTCGGACAGCAGCTGGTCGTGGACGAACAGGTGCCCCTGGTAGACGGTGCGGCCGTTGGGCGGTGAGGCCGGGCAGTGCAGGGTGACCGCGGCGCCGGCGGCGTCCATGAGCGCGTCGGCGACCGGGCCGATGTTGCCGTGGGGAGTGGAGTCGAAGGTGGAGCAGTACTTGAAGTAGACCTGGGCCGCGCCCTTGGACCAGAGCCAGCGCTGCGCGGCGAGGGAGTCGGCGACGGCCTCGTTGGCGGGGGTGGAGCGGGATTTGAGGGCGACCACGGCGGCGTCGCAGTCCGGGGGCAGTGTGGTGGTGGCGTCCGGGGTGCCGAAGACCAGGGCGGTGCGCAGACCGGCGCGCCGGAAGGCGGCGGCGACGTCGGTGCCGCCGGTGAAGTCGTCGGCTATGCAGCCGATGCGCAAGGTCATGGTCGGTGTCTCTCCTCGGGCGTGCGGGCGAGCGGGGGAGTCCGGGGCGGGCAGTCGGTCGGGGAGGGCCCGCCCCGGAAGTGGGGGGCTCAGTTCTGGCCGGCACCGGCGCTGATGGCCTTGATGACGGCGGCGGTGAACTCGCTGGTGGAGGCGTTTCCACCCAGGTCCCGGGTGGAGATGCCGGCGGCGATCGCCTCGGCCACACCCTTCTCGATGATCTTCGCGGTGGTGGCCAGGGCCTCGTCGCCGTGCTTGGCGGCGAGCCACTCGAAGAGCATGGCGCCGGAGAGGATCATGGCGACCGGGTTGGCGATGTTCTGCCCGGCGATGTCGGGGGCGGAGCCGTGTGATGCCTGCGCCATGGCGGTGGTGGCGGAGGAGTTGATGGAGGGGGCGGTGCCGAGCGAGCCGGAGATCTCGCCGGCCAGGTCGGAGAGGATGTCGCCGAACATGTTCTCGGTGACGATGACGTCGAAGTCCTGGGCGCGGCGCACCAGGTGGACGGTCATGGCGTCGATGTGGAAGTCGTCGACCGCCACGTCGGGGTAGTCCTGGGCGACTTCCTGACACACGGTGCGGAACAGGCCGGTGGTGAGCTTGAGAACGTTGGCCTTGTGGACGATGGTCAGCTTCTTGCGGCGCGAGCGCGCCAGGTCGAAGGCGACGCGGGCCACGCGCTCGGTGGCCTGACGGGTGATGATGCCCAGCATGATCGCCGTGTCGGGGGTGGGCATGAACTCGCCCGTGCCGGCGAAGGTGTTGCGGTCGGCGTAGAAGCCCTCGGTGTTCTCGCGGACGATGACGAGGTCGGCGTTGTCGCAGATCGCCTTGGCTCCGGGGAAGCTCTTGGCGGGGCGGATGTTGGCGAAAAGCTGGAAGTGCTTGCGCAGGGTGCCCGACGGATTGAGCGCGGACTTGTGCGGCTCGGGGTAGGACACGGAGTCGTGCGGGCCGAGGTACCAGCCGTCCAGACCGGCCAGGGCGTCCTTGGTTTCCTCGGGGACCGGGGTGGCGTGGGACTCGATGGCGGTGGCGCCGAGCGGCAGGGTCACCCAGTCGACCGAGACCCCGGCGGCCTGGGCGGCGGCGGTGGCGATCTCGACGGAGGAGGGGACGATCTCGGGGCCGATGCCGTCGCCCTCAAGGACGCCGAGGCGGTAGGTCGTGGTGCTCATGGTGAGGGTTCCTCTCAGAACAGGGTGATGGGGAGTGGGGGAGGGACGCGTCAGGCCAGCACGGCGGCCGCGTCGGTGAGCGCGGTCCAGGAGCGGGCGGCGGCCTTCGGACTGTCGCCGTCCTGGGTGTGCTCCAGGGTCAGCCAGCCGGTGAAACCGCCCGCGTGCAGCGCTGTGAGCAGGGATGGAAGCCGTGGATCGCCAAGCGTCAGGGGGCCTCTGGTGATGGGCGCGGCAAGCTGCAGGCAGCCGGTGACGCGAGCGTGGTCAGCGATGGCCCGGAGCGGGTTGACGCCTTCGGTGTCCAGATGGTGGGTGTCCAGCACCAGCCCGGCCGGTGCGCCGAGAGAGCCGACGACGGCGAGGGCTTCCTCGGGGGTGTGCCACAGCGAGGTGTTGGCACGTGACTGCGGCTCCAGCAGAAGGCGGCTGCCGTGGTTGGACGCCTCTTCGGCCAGCTGTCGCACGGCGTCGTCGACCCAGATGCGCTGCATGTCCCCCAGCCCGGGCACAAAGGTGCCGCGGGTCTGACCGAGGGTGATCGGAACGCCGAGCGCTCCGGCGAGGCGGGCCGCGCCCAGCAGACGGTCCAGGGCGTGACGGCGTACGTCCGGCGACGGGTCGGCGAGCGTCAGCCCGTCCTGGGCAGAGACCGGTCCGGTGCCGATGCCCAGCACTTTCAGGCCATCGGCCTCGACGGTGCGCCTGAGGGCCTCGGCGTCGCGTGCGGTGGTTTCACGGACCTGCACCTCCACGCCGTCGTAACCGAGCTCGGACAGATGGCGGACGGCTTCGGCGAGCGACCCGTCGAAGCCGAGCGGCATCGGCGTACGGCAGTCGTCGCCGGAGACGGTGTAGGCCAGCGGCCAGGGCAGCCCCGCGGTCACGGCGCGACCGCCGCGGCCGGTGCCGTGTGCCCCTCGGGGGAGGTGAGCAGGTGGCGCAGTTCCCGTGCGGCGGCACCTGCCCCGTCCAGCACCGGCACGCCCATCAGGGTGGCGAGGGCGCTACCGGCAGGCGTGAGCGAGTACTGCGCCAGCAGGACCGCATCGACATCGGCGCCCCCGGCGGTGTGCAGGGCGTCCGCCAGGAGCCGGGCGGTCGCTTCCGGGTCGTCCGCTGCGGCTGCTTCTTCGCTCAGGGCGGTCACGATGTCGATCGGGCGGCCCGGGCGGACCGCCGGAACGAGCGCTTCGAGCTGGGCGACGGCGGCTGGGACGGCGGGTGGAGTCGAGGCGACGACGGCGATGCGCCGGTAGGGGCCGGCCAGGGCGGCCTTGAACATGGCCTCGTCGGACTTCAGGACGGGCACGTCCCACAGGTCGCGGGCGGTGTCCACGACTTCTCCGTACGAGGAGCAGGTCAACAGGAGTGCCCGGGCGCCGCTGTCCATCACGTGGCCGATGAGACGGAGCATGCGCCGGCGCAGCGCTCCGGTGAGTCCGCCGGCCGCACGGGCGTCGTCCAGCAGGCGGTCGTCCAGTACGTTCCAGACCGTGGCCTGCGGGAACTCCCGTGTGAACGCCTCGTGGGCGATGCGGTGCGCAGCGGGCACGGCGTGGATCATGGCGACCAAGGGGCGGGGTTCATTCACCGGGTTTTTCCTCTTCCGGTAGGCGGGGACCGGCAAGGGTCCCGACCGTGGGCCTGCTCCGGTCGGCGGGTGAACGCCTCATGGCAGCGGTGGAGAGGCCCGGGATGGGGGGCGGCAGCGTTCTGTCGTGTGCCGCGCCGCCACTGTATGACCAACCGGTCAACCGGTCAACCGGTTGTTCCGGTGGGTCGCCCGCGGGCTGCCGGGAGGGGACGGCGGCCCGCGGGTGCCGGGCTATGCCTCGCGCTGCTCGAGGGCTTCCATGAGGCGGCGGGAAGCGCCTTGCATGTGCCGCGCCATCGCCTCCCGGGCGGCCTCGCTGTCGCCCCGGGCGACGGCCTCGTAGATCGGGACGTGGTCCTCGTAGGCCACCGCGCGGGGCCGGACGGTGCCGGTGCGCTTCACCCAGCCGTGCTGGACCATCGCGCGCATGCCCTTGAGCATGTCCCGCAGCACGGTGTTTCCGGCCAGCTCGCCCAGGGCCGCGTGGAAGGCGGTGTCCGCCTCGGGGAACTCCTCGTCCGGGCACTCCCGCATCGCCGCCAGGCGGGCCCGCAGCAGGGCGACGCCCGACTCGTCGCGTTCCTGTGCGGCCAGGCCGGCGACGACCACCTCCAGCTCCGCGCGGGCCTGCACCATGTCGCGCGCCCCTCGTTCGCCCAGGACGAGCCCCAGCTCGAACAGGCGGTAGAGCACGTCGGAGTCGGTACCGCGGAAGTACGTGCCGCTGGACTGCCGGATCTCCAGCAGGCCGAGGAAGCCGAGCGATTTGATCGCCTCGCGGACTGTGGGCCGGTTCACCCCGAGCATCTCGGTGAGCCGGCGCTCCGAGGGGATGCGGTCGCCGGGCTGCACCTCGCCGGACATCAGGTAGTCGATCAGGCGGCGGGAGACCTCTGCGGCCAGCGGTTCGCGCGGCTCGACCGTGATCCTGGCGAGTTCGGCCATCGAATTCCTCACTTCGGTATTGACGTGATGGCCGGATTCTAGTTACCTACCGGCAATCCGGTAAACCGGTTGTCCGGACTGGTCGAGGGCTGAGCCGCCCTGCCTCCCCGCACCGACCACCCGGGGTCCACAGCCATGCCTCAGGTGTACGCCTGACACCCTTACCGAGCCCGTTTTCGCCGAAATCGCGCGCCCGCCGAACCGGCCGTTCGAGAGCCGCGCCCACCATGAGTGACCAGACGCCCGAGCTGAGCACGGCCTCGCCGGTGCTGCCGGCCGCTTCCCGTACCGACATGCAATGACCCACGCGCCGTCCTGCGCCGCCGCTACGCCCGGCGGCTCTCAGCCCTGTCCCTAGGAGCAACGATGCTCGCCCTGCTCGGCTTCGCCACCCTGGGCAGCTTTATGCTGCTTGTGATGCGGAAGCACCTGTCCGCGTTCACCGCCATCATGCTCACCCCGATCGCCGCCGCCCTCATCGCGGGCAAGGGTGCGAAGCTCGGCGACATGATCATGAGCGGCCTGGACACCGTCGCGCCCACCGCGGCCCTGCTCCTCTTCGCCGTCCTCTACTTCGGCCTGATGATGGAGATGAAGCTCTTCGAGCCCATCGTCCAGGCGATCCTCCGCGCGTCCAAGGGCGACCCCCTGCGCATCGTGATCGGCACCGCCGTGCTGTCACTGTGCGTCGCCCTCGACGGCGACGGCACGACCAGCTACATGATCGTCTGTTCGGCGTTCCTGCCCATCTACCGCCGCCTGGGCATGAGCCCCCTCGTTCTGGCCACGCTCGCAGCCATGTCGTTGGGCACCATTTCCGGCAGCACTCCCTGGGGCGGCGCCGCCACCCGTGGCATCAGCGTCCTGCACCTCAACGCCAGTGAGTACTTCGTCCACATGATCGGCCCGATGGCCCTCACCAGTCTGGCCATCATCGCCGTCGCCTACTGGCTCGGCCTGCGCGAGCGCCGCCGGATCGACGCGGAAAAGCTCGACGCCTACAAGCTGGAGATCGCCTCCGGAGAGGCATTCGAGCCGGTCAAGGCCGACTGGCGCATGTGGTTCAACGCCGCCCTCACCGTCGTGCTCATGGTTCTGCTCATCCTCGAGGTCGCCGACCTCCTGGTGCTCTTCATGGTCGCGTTCGTGATCGCGCTGCTCGTCAACATCCGCGCCATCGACGGCCAGCAGGACCTCATCAAGCGCCAGGCCGCCAACGCCGTCCCCGTGATGATCCTCGTCCTGGCCGCCGGCGTCTTCACGGGCATCATGACCGACTCCGGCATGATCAAGGCCATGGCGGACGCCGCTCTCTCGATCGTCCCCGACAGCTGGGGCAACGTCATACCCCTGTTCACCGCCCTCCTGGCACTGCCGCTCGGCTTCTTCATGTCGAACGACGGCTTCTGGTTCGGCGTGATCCCCGTTCTCGCCGAATCCGCCGGCCACTACGGCATCAGCCCCAACGAGATCGCCCGCGCGGGTGCCATCGGCCAGATCCTCCACATGATGGGCCCCACCAGCGCCCCGCTGTGGGTCCTCATCGGCCTGGTCAAGACCGAGCTCGGCGACTTCCAGAAGCACGCCCTGCGCTGGGGCGTCCTCGTCTCGTTCGGCTACATCGCCTTCGCGGTCCTCACCGGAGCGATCAGCGTCACCTGATCTCACGCGCTTCCACATGGGATTCCCCATGTTCGTTCAGCCGTACGAGTCTCCGTACGTACAGCCCACCGGGCACGCGGCACATACGTGGCAGGCCATGCCGGCCCGTCCTGCCGCACACCTCGTCCCACGCGATCGTGATCACACCGGTCGGAAAGGCGAGCCCCGTGGACCGATGTCCGGTCCGAGCAAGAAGCCGTCCCCGGCGTCACCGGCCACGGCCATTCCCGAGCCCACCTCTCTGATCCTGCCCATCGCGATGCCGCGCGGCCGGCGCTACGGGACGAACGACGGGCTCCGGCGGGCCGCAGTCCTGATCACCGGTGCGGTCGGCGCCGAGATCCGCCGCACCATCGAGCACACCGGAGAGACCTGATGATCGTTTCCAGCAACCCGGTCACCGGCACCGAATGCGCCCGCTACACCCCGCAGTCGCCCCCGGTGGTCAAACCGGACCGACTACGGCCTGGGCGCCGCTCTGTGGACGGCCGACCTGGACCGCGCCCGCCGGCTCGCCCGCGACCTGGACGCCGGTGCCGTCTTCGTCAACGGCATGGTCGCCTCCGACCCGCGCCTGCCCTTCGGCGGCATCAAGAAGTCCGGCTACGGCCGGGAGTTGGGCGGCGAAGGCATCCGCGAGTTCGTCAACACCAAGACCGTCTGGATCGGCCCGGCCACCTGAACACCCCGCACCCGACCCCGCACGGAGAAGCCTGTGAACCACCCCACCGACGACCCCTGCTTCGCCTTCTTCCCGCCCGTCGTGCTGCGCCCGGCAGAGCTGACCGCCTTCAGCCGGGGCGGCGGCGCCCGCACCATCCCGCTCGTCACCCGGGCCGTCGGCGCCGAGGTCTTCCTCACCGGCCAGACCCTCTTCGAGGGCGGCGCGGGCATCGCCCTGCACACCCATAACTGTCCGGAAAGCGTGACGATCCTCGAAGGCGACGCCATCGTGGAGATCGACGGCACCGAACACCACGTGACCCGCTTCGACACCACCTACGTCCCCGCCGGCACCCCCCACCGCTTCCGCAACGCCTCCGGCACCGAACCCATGCGGATCCTGTGGATCTACGCCACCGTCGACGCCACCCGCACCCTCGTCGAGACAGGAGTCACCGCACGGGTCGACGCCGAGCACAACA
This sequence comes from Streptomyces sp. SAS_281, assembly GCF_052542855.1. Classification (NCBI taxonomy): domain Bacteria; kingdom Bacillati; phylum Actinomycetota; class Actinomycetes; order Kitasatosporales; family Streptomycetaceae; genus Streptomyces; species Streptomyces sp. SAS_281. The sequence continues at coordinate 37,673 of NZ_JBMNDO010000047.1, read as the reverse complement.
AGGCCGCCGCAGCCCGCGACTGACCCCATTGCGTCCCGGGAGCAGGAAGGCGGACCGCCGTGATCCGCGTGATCCACCTGGTGAAGCAGAGGCATGCCCAGTTCGGCCGGTGCCGTCTCGACGGCGGACATCAGCGCCTGTGCCTCCGCGGCCGCCCCCTCGTTTCAGGTCGCCGGCCTGGCCAGCCTGTGCAGGGCGCGCGCGGCAGGTGATCCGGGGTCGGCCGTGATCAGGACGACTTCCTGGTCGTCCTCGGGTACGAGCAGGACGTCGCAGTTCAACCGCAGCGTGCCGGCTTCCGGGTGGTCCAGGGTCTTGGTGCGGTGCCCGGGAGCGTGGACCGGACGTGTCTGCCAGAGCTGCCGGAACTCCTCGCTGCCGAGCCGCAGTTCGGCCAGCAGGGCCGTCACCTGCGGGTCGTGCGGGTAGCGGTCGGCGGCCCGGCGAAGCCGCGCCACCACGATGTTCCCGAACTCCTCGGCGCTGGAGCTCTCATACATCCGTCCCTGGCCCAGGAAGCGGCGCCGGGCCAGGTTCGTCGTCCCACGCGCGAGGTCGCCGCCGAGCAGCGCCTGGGCCAGGCGGTTCCAGGCGACGACGCCGTACACCGCGTCAGTGACGATGGCAGCGGTCTCCGGGAGCCGCTCCAGCATCCGGGCCACGTGCGGGCGTACCCGCCGCACGGCATTGCCGCCGGGCGGCGCGCTCGATCCCGCCAGGCGGAACAGGTGGCTGCGCTCGGCCGGCGTGAGCCGCAGGGCCTGGGCCAGTGCGTCCAGGATCCGGGGCGATGGCCGCGGTCCCCGGGCCTGCTCAAGCCGCGTGTAGTAGTCGACCGACATGTGGGCGAGCTCCGCCACCTCCTCGCGGCGCAGGCCCGGCGTACGGCGGGCGCCGCCCGTCGTCGTCAGCCCGGCCTCGTGCGGACGCAGGCCCGCCCGACGGTCCCGCAGGAAGCGGGCCAGCTCCTGCCGCGCCATGCCACCTCCTGCCGCCTACCTGGTACAGACTGTCCCTGGCAGGGCACCCGCCGCCAGGGGACCGTAGTTTCCATGAACGATCGCATAGCTCTGGTCACCGGTGCCAACAAGGGCATCGGCAAGCACATCGCCCGGCTGCTCGCGGCCGAGGGCCTCACCGTGTACGTGGGCGCCCGCGACGCGGGGCGCGGACAGCGGGCCGTCGAGGAGATCGGTCCCGGCGCCCGGCCGCTGATCCTCGACGTGACGGATCCCGACGGCATCGCACGAGCCGCGGCTCAGGTGGAACGCCTGGACGTGCTGGTCAACAACGCCGGCATCTCACCGTCGCTCGCCTCTCCGGCCGACACCCTCGTCGAGGACTACCGGCGCACGTACGAGACCAACGTATTCGGGGTGATGGCGGTGACCAATGCCTTCCTGCCCGCCCTGCGCCGGTCCCCGCACCCCCGCATCGTCAACATCTCCAGTGGCACCGCGTCGCTGACCTGGAGCACGAATCCCAACCCCCAATTCACCCCGGGAAACGGCAACGGTGCCGCCTACCGGTCGTCCAAGGCCGCCCTCAACGCCCTCACCGTCTTCTACGCTCAGACGCTGGCCGAGGACGGCTTCAAGGTCAACTCGCTCGCCCCCGGCGTGCGGGCCACCGATCTCAATCCCCGGGCCGCCGCTGTCGGCGGCGACCCGGCCGAGGCGGCTCAGGGGGCCCTCCGCCTGGCCCTGCTGCCGGAGGACGGCCCCACCGGCGGCTTCTTCTCCTGGGACGGAACGCCCGTGCCCTGGTGATCGGTGACCAGTCATGGGCGGCGTCGGGGACGGGTGTCCCAGCGGTGGGTCGTCCGTGCCTGGCGGATCAGGCTACGAGCGGAAATGACGGCGTCGGCGAGGTCGAAGAAGGCGCCGGTGACGCTGGTCCGGCGCTCGTGGCAGCGGACGAGGCGGTGGAAGGCGTTCTGCCAGGCGTGAGTGCGGCTCACGTGCCACCTCTGACTTGCCTGGATCGGCGCCTTCTCGCCTTGGTGCGCGATCCGGCCGTGCGGGCCGCGATGGCATCGGGTGCGATGACTCCGTACGGGATGCGGCACCTGTTCCGGCGGCCAACTGGGACGCCGACGCCGTCCGTGACGACGTGCGGGGATGGTTGTGAAGGCGTGCGACTCGCCGGCCATGCCGCCCGTGCGCATGATGTGTGTGGTGTGGGCGTTACGGGCGCCACCCTGACGCTGTAGCGACTCCCGCTGGGCGGACCCCGCGCTTCCCGCCCGGCGGGGACTTCGCCGGCGGGGGCGGGCGGGGCGGCCGACACCACCCCCGGCGCGTGAAAACTGGCGCAACTGCAGAGGCTGGTGACGGCCCTGAATCCCCATCATCGGGGTGACTCCGGATAAGCACGTCATTCAGCGGAAAAGCTGTCACAGCCGGTGAATCGGCTCAATCCGGGTGAGCGTGAGCGAGACCTTCCTCCGTGCTCCGCAGTGCGCTGGTTTCCGCCACGCGGAGGAGTGGGGAACACCTGCTTCCGCTCCGTGGAGGTTCTGGGTGCAAGGTCCCTGACCTGCTATTTGTCCATGCCTGAGAATCCAACAAGAGTCAACGCGACGCCTCTTGACGGTGCAGACGGCGACGACGCATAGTCACTTTGTCCGCGAGGCGGAGGGGGAGTCTTCGTGTGGTGGAGGTGTGGGCGTGGGAGTCGACGTGGATGACCGGGACCGGTTGGTCGGAGAGACGCCGAGGTCAGAGGCGAAATCCGGCCACAGCACGCGGCCCGGAGAACGTGCACCGTCCCGGGCATCGGTATCGGTGCCCGGGGTCTCCCGGGTCCTGCGATCAAGCCGCCGGCCTGCCTGGCAGGCCGCCGCGGCCATCGGATTCCCGTAGCGAACCGCGGAGGGATCAACGCGGCCGCCGACGCCGTCGCATTCCTCCCTTCCGGTGCGACTGCCGTACAGGTGGGCACCGCGACCCCTGACCGTCGGTGAGCCGAGGTCGAGACCGTCCGCACACTCGACGAGGCATGCCGCGCTCGGCGCCGTCCACGTCGCCGACATCCATCGCCTCCGCCGCCACAGGAGAACGTATGCGAGGGGCCGACGCCTTCCCGATGAACGACGGGGCCGATGCGATGGCCGTGGCGGGTTCGCCGCGTCCCGCGCCCGTCAGCCCGTCCGGAGAGAACGTGGTCTTCGCCTCGTCCTATCGGCACGCGAGGGGCGGCTTACCTCTGCTGATGCCGTCCTTCGCGCTCTCCGCGGTCGGTCGGGAACTCCGCTTGCCACCAGCTATGTGATCGACATGGCCACGAGGCTGCTGATACCACCTGACCGCCGCGCCACCGGCCACGTCGCGCAGCCCAGCCGATAGCAGTTGCACTAAGGAGACCTCCATGCAAGTTGTGGTTCGAGCGCTAGAAGTGCTGCGGGCCGTGGCGGCCAAGCCCAAGGGCGCCACGCTGCAGGAGCTGCACAATGAACTGGGCATCCCGACAGGAAGCCTGCACCGGCTGCTCGCCACGCTGGCGGCAGAGGCGTTCGTCACCCGCTCCGCGATGAACCGCCGCTACTTCCTCGGCCCCGTCGCCCACCAGCTAGCCGAGGGGAACCAGCACCGGTCCGCCCTTCTGGTCACCCCGCACCACGCGGTGGTCGCAGCGGCTGAGGCGAGTGGGGAGACCGTCTTTCTCACGGAACTCATCGGCGACAGGGCAGTGTGTGTCGCCCTGTCCGAAGGGCGCCACCCCCTGCGGCTGTTCGTTCGCATCGGTCAGGAGATGCCGCTGCACGCTGCCGCGTCCAGCCGGTCGATCCTGGCCTACTGCCCCGACCCCGTGGTGCGGAGACTGCTGGGCAAGCACGATCTCGTGGCGTTCACGGAGGAGACGCCCCGGACCGTCGAAGAAGTACTCGCTCACCTGGCGTTGGTGAGGACGCGTGGGTACGACGTGTGCGACGACGAGCTCGACCGGTGTGTGTGGGCCGTTTCGTCACCGATCTTCACCTCCACAGGTTCGGTTGCCGCGAGCGTGACACTCACGGCGGCGGGCGGCCGGATGCGTGATGAGCGGGCCCGCGCCGAGGCTTTGCGGACCATCCAGGCTGCGGCCCACGACCTCTCGGCCGAACTCGGCTTCAGCGGGGGGAGGCCGGACATCGCGGGCGTGCCCGCTCGGTCGACGCAGCTCCGCCAGGAGCCGAAGCACCCGGCCACGCCTCGGGAAGATCCCTGGGAGCTGCCAGGGGCGACGTCCACGAACCACCTCCCTGCGAAGGAGTCTCGATGAGCCTTCCCCCGATCCCCGCACTGAATGGAGAGAGGAACTCCTCATGAGTAACGCATCCGGCCCGAACGCCACCGTCGCCGAGGCCGTCCGGGAGTTGGGCACGGCATCCGACGTCTACGGACCGACATTGAACACGACAGTCTCCCTGAGCGCGGTGGAGCTCGTCGGTACAGCGCTCTGCGAGGCCCTGCGTCCGTGCTGTCCCACCACCCTTGCCTTCTGGAACTCCAGTGACGACAGCGTGCTCGGTCACGTCGTCGCCCGGGAGCTGGGCGCCGCAGTGGTCCGCGCGGACGAACTCGCGGGAATCGCCGCTCTCTCCAACGAGATCCCCGCCGGGGCGCGCGTCGTCCTGTTCGCCACCGCCTGGACCAACGAGAAGTACCTGAAGGCACTTACGGCGATCGTCCGAAAGCGTTCGGCCGAAGTCGTGGCTGTGGCCTCGGTGTTCGAGAGCCCGGCAGCGCACCACCTCGGGGTGCCGGCGGTCTGCCTGCTCGACGCGGACGGCCGGGAGGCCGAAGGGCCGGCAAGGACCTCGGAAGCCGAGGCATGACCCGTCTCAGCGAACCCCATGTGATGGGAGCGCTCCCAGAACGCTTGGGCGATGATCACGGGCATCGTCCAGGCGCCACTCCTGCGCCAGGCATGGTGACCACCGGCCGCGCTGGACGCCTGCGCCAAGCGGCGCCACACCACGGTCATCCGTTCTCCGCTGAAAGAGGCATCATGCAGCCCGCTGTTGCTACGTCGGATTCCGCCGAAGAGATGATGCCGCAGCTCTGGGAGCTCGAGGGTGCCACGGACACCGTCTACCGAGCGATACTGCGACGCCCCGGAGTGCGGGTCGACGATCTCCAGGCCAGCCTGCAGATCGGCCAGGGAGAGTTCCGCCAGGCCCTGCGCACACTCTCCGACCTCGCACTCATTCACAACTCCTGGGAGAGGGCCGGGGACATACACCCGGTCAGCCCGCAACTCGGCTTCCAGGCGCTGCTGGCCAGAAAGCAGGGCGACATCGCCCGACAGCAACTGGCGCTGGAGGAGACCCGTGTGCAACTGGGCTCGATGGTCGACCACTACATGGTGCAGTTCGCGGCCGCTCGGGGCATGGGCGTCGAGCGCATCCATGGAGCCGCCACCGTGCGTATGCGCACTCGGCAGTTGATGTCGGTCACCGAACGGGAACTGATGGTGCTTGCCCCGGACGGGCCGCCGGGGGAGGGGGACGGGCCGATGTCCGAACCGCTGACGGAGACGATGTTGTCCCGCCCGATCGAGGTACGGGCTGTGTGCCCCGAGCGTGTATGCCGAGCCCGGGGGCCGGAGGGGCAGTCGCCGGAGCCGGCGCAGCGCCCCGCGGAGTACCGAACGGTGCCGGAACTCTCCATCTCTCTCCGCATTGCGGACCGCCGGACGGCCTTGGTCCAACTGAACAGCGAAGACCCGTTGCGCGAGGCACTCGTCATCGAGGAACCCGCCATGGTCGCCATCCTGGTCTCGTTCTTCGAGACCGTCTGGTTCTCGGCCGTCCCGCTCAGTGCGGCAACGCGTGGCGACGAGGCGCTTTCGCCGCAGCACCTCGAACTACTCCACCTGCTCGGGGAGGGGCTCACGGATGAAGCCGCGGCGAGGAGGATGGGCATCTCGCTGCGGACCGAGCGCCGGATGCTCACCAAGCTCTCGCAGTGTCTCAACGCGCAAAGCAGATTCCAGCTGGGGCAACGCGTCGCCGAGCGCCGGCTGCTGTAGCCGCGCCGCAGGTCGCCTTGTGCAGTGGACGGCGGCGGCGCTGTACGCGAAGCCGCCGCCGTCCGACTACCTTACTTGCAGTTCTGGCAGCCGCGCTTCACGGCACCGGTCGACAGCTGGCGCAGGACATCAGAGTTCACGTTCATGGTTAATCTCCGAATCGATTGGTATGCCTGGTGGCATACGCGGTCAGAAAGCGGTTCCGAACCGACTGGATATTCTGGAACCGCCGAGATGAAGCGTCCCACTCCGAATCCGTGAGTGCTACTCAATTCGCGTGGCACGAATAAGCCTGGCATGTTCTTGCCGTGAACTCATGTGGCACGAAAGTGCCTGGAGACTTTGTGTCACCCTTCGGGGGTGGCCCATCTCCACGCGGTCCGGCACGCTTCTGCGGGGGCGAATGCCAGGAGCCCGCTTCGAAGGCCGTTGCTCAGGTAAGGACTTCAGATGACATGCAAACACGTCACGAGTGAGGGTTCTGCGGCGGGTCGGGCAATTCTGGAGGGGCAGCCTTCGTGCATGTGCCAGCTCATGAAGAAGTCGCCCAGGCTGCCGTGCGGCAGCTGTGGGAGCCGATAGCCGGCGGCACGGCAGCCGCCACGACTTTGCGCGAGAACAAGACCTGAGAGGGCTGCGTCGATGACGGCACCTGGACACATGGACTTCGAAGGATTGCTCGGCGTCAGGCGACGCGCCGCGCGCGAGGAACTCGCCGAGACCGTGCGAGCACTGGCGGCGCAGCAGGAGCCGCACAGCAAAGCCATCCCTGTGGCACCGCTGCACGCCTTCTACGAACCAAGGCTCTACAGCCAGCTGGTACTCGGTGGATTTCCCTCCATGACGGCCGACCAGCTTCTTCTCGCCGGCACACCGGGCGAAGGGACCGAATTCTCCGTCCTCACGGATGACGAAGGCGTGGTCCATCTCCCCGGCCTCGGGCGGTACGCGACCGGGCGCCGCTCCGTCGCACTCTCCGTCCACCGCGTGTCGGAGACCGGTGCGCTCGAACTGGAGGGCGGCGACGAGACGTACGCGATCGAGCCGGCCGGTTTCGTTCCGGGTACCCGCATCGAGCTCGCCGAGCGGCTCGACCCTCTGTTGCGGACGTTCCTCGAGATGTACATCGACGAACCCGAGGAACTGACCGTCGTCAGCGATGGCAGCGCGTACCTGCCGCAGATCGGGCGCGCACTCGAAGTGATCGCGGCCGTGAGCCCTGGGTACCACCAGGCCCTCGTCGAGTCCCTGCGGGCGGTCCTGCTCTTCCGGCACCCGACGGCGGAGTCGTTCGCGGCTCTGGGCATGCACGGCATGATCTTTCTCAACGTTCCCGAGGGAGCGGGCGCCGACTACTTCGTCGAGGAACTCGTCCACCAGGGGGGCCACGTGCTCTTCAGCGAGGCGACCCTCCACCGTGGTGACTTCTTCCGCGTGGACCCCGAAGCCCCTCTCGCGGAGATCATCGGGCAGGAGGACCCGCGGAATGTGTACGACGCCTTCCACGGGCTGTTCACGGAGCACATGGAATACCAGATCGTTCTCGGCGCCCTGGATGGCGGTCCGGACCTTGCCGATGAGCGCCCCTCCTTCGAAGAGCACCTGCGCTCTGTGGCTGCCCGGCACCAACGCGACCTGCGCTTGATCGAGCCGCACGCGGACAAGGTCTTCACCGACCTCGGCAACGAGGTGTTCACCGCCTTCCAGCAGACCTGTGAGCGGGCAGCACGCAGCCATCCCGGGCTGTTCGGTGGCCCCACCGATGCGGAGCAGCTGCTGCGTGAGCTGATCGCGATCCCGAGCGTCAATCCGCTGCTGCCGGGGTCCGAAGGTGTCCCGGACGAGCGGGACGTGGCCGCCTTCGTGGCGGAACGGCTGCGGACGGCGGGCGTCGAGGTCCACACCCAGGAGATATCCGCCGGCCGGTGCAACGTGATCGCCAGGCTGCCCCGCGCGGGAGAGGCCGACGACAACGTCGTCCTGCTCAGCGCCCACATGGACACCTATCCGGCGGGCGGCCCGCGCGCGGCGTACGAACCGGTCGGTGACGGACGCACGCTGTACGGACGAGGCAGCGCGGACGCCAAGGGGTCGCTGGCGGCCATGATGACCGCCTTCCTCCAGGCCGCGGCCGAGCCGAACAGGCGTGAGGCGTATCTGGCCGCCACCGTCGACGAGGAGTGCCTTCTGCGCGGCGTTCGCGGTCTGGCCGAGCACGGTATGCGCCCCACCCTGGGCATCACCGGCGAGCCCACCCTGCTGGCCCCCGTCGCTGCGCAGAAGGGCATCGTCCGCGGCACGTTCCTGGTAAGCGGGCCCCCCTGCCACGCGGCCTATCCCGCTGACGTCACCGCCGTCTCCTGCGCGGCCGAACTGGTCGCCGCCGTCGGCCGATTGAATACGGCCCTGGGCGCCCGTCCCGGTCACTCCTCGCTGGGTTCCCCCACCGTGACGGTCACCCGGCTGGACAGCTCCGGCGGGATGAATCTCAGCGCGGCGGAAGTGACCGTCGCCTTCGACGCCCGCTTCCTGCCGGGGACGACCGGCGAGGAGTTCGCCACGGGCATGGAGAGTGAGCTGTGCGCACTACTGCCGGCCCACGTGGACTTCGCCCTCCAGCCGTTGGCCTTCGTCTCACCGCCCAACGAGGCGCCGTCGGCGGACCCGCTGGTCGCCGAGTTCTACGCGGTAGTGAGAGACGTGGCGGGGACCTGCGAACCGGAGGCATTCTCCTACGGCAGTGAGGCGGGCGTGCTGGCGGAGTTCTGCCGGGCGAGCCTGGTTTTCGGCCCCGGCGACGCGCGCTGCTCACACGCCGAAACCGAGGGCGTCGAACTCGGACAACTCACCGCGGCCACCGAGATCTATCGCAGCATCCTGCTCGGCGTTCAGCCGTGACGGCGGCACCCCCATCAAGACAGGAACATGAAGTGACAGCAGCATCCCCCAATCGCCCGCTCGAGACCGCACGCGAGCGTCTGTGCCTGGCCCTCGACCTCCACGACCGAAGCGAGATCCTGCGCCTGGTGGATGAGTTGAAGGACCTCATCGGGTACTTCAAGCTCAACTCGGCCTTCACGCTCCACGGGCCCGAGCTCGTCCGGGAGATCCTGGAGCGGGATGTCAAGGTCTTCATGGACCTCAAACTCCATGACATCCCCAACACCCTCTCCGGTTACGGCCATGCCGTGACGAGCCTCGGCGCCCACATCGTCACCCTGCACACGGGCGGCGGTGTCGAGATGATGCGCGCGGCGGTGACCGCGGCGGACAGGACGGCCGCGGAACTGGGCGTCGAGCGTCCGAAGCTGGTGGGCGTCACCCTGCTCACCAGTGTCGACAGGCAGACACTCAACGGCGACCTCAATGTGCCCGGCACGATCGAGGACGAGGTCGGGCGCAGGGCCCTGCTGGCCGCCGAGGCGGGCCTCGACGGCATCGTCTGCGCGCCCTCCGAGATCGAGGCGGTCAAGCACGGTCTGCCGGAGGACTTCTTCTACGTGACGCCGGGCACTCGGTCTCCGGGCGAGAGCGGTAACGATCACAAGCGGATCGGCACCCATGCCGAGGCACTGGCCGGCGGCTCATCGCTGCTGGTCCTGGGGCGCCGTATCCATCACGCACACGACCGCCGCCGGGCCGCCCTCGAGGTGCTGCGCGAGATCGAAGGAGCGGCCTGAGCATGCTTCGCCTGCCTGACAAGGCCGTCATCGCCTGCGTGCACCTTCCGCCGACCCCCGGGGCCCCCGGGTACGGCGGTAGCGTCGACCACATCTACGAGTCGGCGCTCGCCGATGCCGCGGTCTTCCTGCGACACGGTGTGGACGCCCTGATCGTCGAGAACTTCAGGGACGCCCCGTTCTACCCGCAGACCGTCCCGCCGGAGACTGTCGCCACCATCGCCGGCGTCACACGTGAAGTCGTCAGGATGTCGTCCGTGCCCACGGGCGTCGCGGTGCTGCGCAACGACGCTTCGGCGGCCCTGGCCATCGCCACGGCGACGGGCGCCGCCTTCATCCGCGTCAACGTGCACGTCGGCGCGGTTCTGTCCGAGCAGGGAGTCGTCACGGGCAACAGCCACGAGACCCTGCGTCTGCGGCGGGCCCTGGGCAGCGATGTCGCGATCCTCGCCGACGCGCGGGTCAAGCACTCCCAGCCGTGGGCCTATCCCAGCCTTGCCACCGAGGTCAGGGACCTCTCGCCGCGAGCGGACGGCATCGTCGTCTCCGGCGAGCTCACGGGTCTCGAGACCAGCCCTGAGGACCTGCTGACGGCGCGCAAGGCCAGTAGCGGCCCCTTGTACGTCGGCTCCGGCACCACCCCTGAGAACCTGCCCACCGTGTACCCGCACGCCGACGGGTTCATCGTCGGCAGCTACTTCAAGGTGGACGGAGTACCTGGAAACCAGGTGGACGAATCAAGGGTGGCCACCTTCATGGCAGAGGTGCGAACGCTGCGCGAGAGTGCACAGCCGTGACCCTGCCCCACAGCAATCCGCAACAAGCAGAGCAAGCACAACAAGCACAGGGACGGAACATGCCAGAGCGCAGGGTCGACGACGCGGCCATGGCCGAGCTCTTCAAACCGGAGCGCACCGACAAGGGACTGCTCGTATCCATCGTCGGATTCGATGGATCGGGCAAGACCACGCAGATCGAGCGGGTCGCCGAGGCCCTTCGTGCCACGGGCCGCGAAGTGGTGGAGACCCGCCAGCCCACGGACTGGTACCGGGAGCTGCCACAGGTCCGGGTCTTCCACGACCAGGGCGGCTCGGTGGAGGCCGCGTACATCCTCGCCCTACTGGCTGCCGCCGACCGGCGCCGGCATGTGATGGAGGTGATCGATCCGGCGTTGGAGCGCGGGGCCGTGGTGCTCTGCGACCGCTACATCTACGCCACTCTCGGCGTGCTCGTGCACCGCGGCGTCGATTTTCGGTTCCTGGCGACGATCAATCAGGGGATCCCACGTCCCGACCACGCGTTCTACCTCCGCCTTCCGACCGACCAACTGCTGCGCCGCCTGCACGAACGCGACGGCGGAAAGCTGCAGTTCGAGGAAAGGTCGGCCGAACGTATCGAGTCCATCACCCGCACGTACGAGGAACTCGGGGCCGAGTTGGTCCACATCGATGGCACCGCCCCCCGTGAGGAGGTCACGGAGTCGATCCTCCGCCACATGCGGAACGGCTGAACAGGGCGGGCGGAGGTGCGCGGCCGGCCTCTGCGGAGTGGCTGCCGCAGAGCACGGTGAAGCCCTCTGAGCCCGCTGCTGGAGACGGCATCCCATCGCGCTGGTATCGGGGCGCTCCGTCCCGATGCCAGCGCGGCGTCGCCGCCGCCCTCGGACGAAACGTCCACTGCGCACCACATGATGAATTGTCCGTCCCCTCCGGCGATGCCACGCGGCATGCGCCGGTTACTCATTTCTGCGCCCGGCCGCGGTGCTCGGCTCGCCAGGAACGGCGCATCTTTGTCATCCCGTGGCACCTGAGGATGTTTTTGTTTCCGTGAGGCGGAGATTCCCAATCCAGTTCTCCCGTGAAGTGGAATCGTTTAGCCATAGGGGTGTGAGCTGCCCTTTCAGTGCTTTGGGAACCCAGGAGACCAATCTCATCGGAATCTCTTGACAGAGGCGGATGCCGAACACATCCTCAATTCATCCACGACGCGGAGGAGCTTTTTCCATATGACGGATGATTGTGACGGCCCACTGGTCCTCGACGATCGCGACCGTCTGTTCGACGCAATCGCCGACACCGGTATGGACCTGACGGTCGACATCGGCAGGCTCACCCTGGCGAATCCGGTGATGCCGGCGTCCGGCTGCTTCGGCCCCGAGCTGGGCGGCCTGATGCCGGTCGGCAGCCTCGGAGCCGTGGTGACCAAGACGCTGTTCGCCGACCAGCGTTCGGGGAACCCCGCCCACCGGCTGACCGAGAGCGCGCACGGCATGCTGAACAGCGTGGGCATCCCGAGTCCCGGCACCGCCGGGTTCAAGCGGGATGTACTGCCCGCCTACCGGGCCTTCGGTGTGCCGGTGGTGGCGAGCGTGGGCGGGTTGACCGTCGACGAGTACTGGCGGGTGGTCGATGAGCTGGCCGACTCCGATGCCGACGCGTTCGAGGTCAACGTTTCCTGCCCCAACCTCGAACACGGCGGCCTGGCGATCGGCACCGACGCCGCGGCGGTCGAGAGGGTGGTGGCGGGCATCGCCGCCCGGACCAGCATTCCCCTCCTGGTCAAACTGACCCCGAACGTGACCTCCATCGGTGATGTGGCGCGCGCCGCGGAGTACGCGGGCGCCACCGCGGTCACCGTCTGCAACACCTTCCCCGGCATGGCGATCGACATCCGATCCCGCCGCCCTGTGCTCGGCAACGGCATCGGCGGGCTCTCGGGCCCGGCGGTCAAGCCGCTGGCGCTGCGGCTGGTCTGGCAGGCGGCGTCCGCGGTCGACATCCCCGTTGTCGGATGCGGGGGTATCGGCACCGCCCGCGACGTCGTGGAGTTCCTGCTCGCCGGGGCGACGGCGGTGCAGGTCGGCACGGCGACCTTCACCCACCCCTACGCCATGGCCGAGATCGTCCGCGATCTGCCCGTCCTGTGCGCCGACCTCGGCGCCGCCCGTCCGAACGAACTCATCGGCGGACTCCACTCTTAATTCCCTGCGGGAGAATTCATGTTCGACGTTGGCGACGCGACAGTGCAGGTGCCTGACTCCGGTCGGCCGGATACCGCGGCAGAGGAGGAGAAGGTCAGCCCGTATGCCAAGAAGGCGGTCGTCGCCTCCTCGCTCGGCTATGCGATGGACGGCTTCGACCTGCTCATCCTCGGCTTCTCGCTGTCGGCGATATCCGCGGACCTGAGCCTGGGCGATACCCAGGCCGGATCGCTGGCCACGATCACACTGTTCGGCGCGGTGCTCGGCGGGGTGGTCTTCGGGATCCTGGCCGACCGGATCGGCCGGGTGAAGATGCTGACCTACTCGGTCGTCTTCTTCGCGGTGTTCACCGGCCTGACCGCGCTGGCCCACAGCTTCGCCGAGATCGCCGTCTACCGGTTCCTCGCCGGTATCGGCATCGGCGGCGAGTTCGGTATCGGCATGACGCTGGCCGCCGAGGCGTGGCCGGCCAGGAAGCGGGCCAGGGCCACCGCCTGGGTCGGCCTGGGCTGGCAGGCCGGGGTCCTGGTCGCCGCTCTGGTCTCGGCGCCCGTGCTGGGGCTCTGGGGCTGGCGCGGGCTGTTCCTGCTCGGCGCGCTGCCCGCCGTGATCGCCATCGTCTTCCGCTCCCGCCTGCACGAGCCGGAGAAGTTCGTCGCCTACAAGGCGAGCCAGCAGAACAAGCCCAAGGTCTCGCTGCGACTGCTGGTCGCCGACGGCAGGACCACCCGCACGACCATCGGCGTGCTGGTCCTCACCTCGGTCCAGAACTTCGGCTACTACGGCATCATGATCTGGCTGCCGACGTACCTGGCCGACCGGTTCGACTACAGCCTCACCAAGTCGTCCGCCTGGACGGCGGTCACTGTCATCGGTATGGGTGTGGGCATCTTCGTCTTCGGGCAGCTCGCCGACCGGATCGGCCGCCGCAGGTCCTTCTGGGCGTTCCAATTCGGCGCCGCCGTCTCGGTGTTGATCTACAGTCAGCTCGTGTCGCCGTGGGCACTGCTTGTCGGCGGCGCCGTCATGGGCGCGTTCGCCAACGGGATGATCGGCGGGTACGGTGCGCTGATAGCCGAGCTGTACCCCACCTCGGTGCGCTCCACCGCGCAGAACGTCCTGTTCAACATCGGGCGCGCTGTGGGCGGTATGGCCCCCGTCGCGGTGGCGATGGCCGCTGATGAGGTCGGGCTCGGCATGGCGATCGGCCTGCTCACCGTGATCTACGTCCTGGATATGGCTGCCATGTTCCTCATCCCCGAGCAGCGTGCACAGGAACTCGCATGAGCCCGGCGGCGGCCACCTCCTCCCGCCCCACCGCTCTCTGGAGACAGAACGTGCAAGTTGTCATTCGCGCGCTGAACGTGTTGCGTGCCCTCGCTCCGAAGACCAGGGGCGCCACGCTGCAGGAACTGCACGAAGAGCTGGACATCCCGGTCGGCAGCCTGCACCGCGTGCTCGCCACACTGACCGAGCAGGACTTCGTCACCCGCTCCCCGGCCAACCGGCGCTTCTTCCTCGGCCAGGAAGCCCGCCGGCTCGCGGATCAGAACGCCGACCGGTCGGCCCTGCTGTTCGCTCCGCACCCGGCGATCTCCGCCGCGGCGGAGGCCAGCGGCGAGACGGTGTTCCTCACCGAACTCATCGGCGACCGCGCGGTGTGCGTCGCTCTGTCCGAGGGCCGCCACCCGTTGCGGCTGTTCGTCCGCATCGGGCAGGAGATGCCCCTGCACGCTGCGGCGTCCGGCCGGTCGCTCCTGTCCCATCTGCCCGAACGGGCCGTGCAGGACCTGGTCGGGAAGCGTCCGCTGACCGCGTTCACCGCGGACACCCCGACCACGGTCGAGGCGGTGCTCGAACACCTCGCGCTGGTGCGGGCCCGCGGATACGACGTCTGCGACGACGAACTCGACCGCGGCGTCTGGGCGGTGGCCGCCCCGGTCTTCACCTCCACCGGCACGACGGCCGCCAGCGTGACTCTCGCCGCCGCCGGTGGCCGGATGCGCGACCCGCTCGTCCGCGCGACCGCCGTGCAGACCGTCCTCACGGCCGCCCGCGCCCTCTCCGACGGGCTGGGCTTCACCAGCGAGTGGCGGGACGCGGCGGCCGAGCCGGCCGGCACCCCGGCGGCCGCCGATCGGGGCCCCGTCCCGGCGGACGAGGCCGCGGGAGGGCCGCCCGAGGAGCCGGCTCCCACCGGGACCAGGACGACGCGTACCGCCACGAGGAGCCCTCGATGACCCTTGACCAAGAGCTCGCCGCGGCCACCGACGTGTCGGCGGTCTTCCTCGACCCCGCCAGGCGCCGCGCCGAACTCCGCGCCGACATCCTGGCCGCCGCTCACGTGGGCGGGAGCACGGCCGGCTCCGGAACCGCCACCTCGGCGGGTGGCACCCTCGACCCCTTCGCGTTCCAGATCCGGCCGACGATCCTGCGCCGGGTCGCCGCGCTGATGGCCGAGGAACTGCCCGTCCGTGTCGACCGCCTGGTCACCTCGGACCCCGTCGGCACCGCGCTGACCACCGCCGTCGCACTCCACACCGGTCTGCCCTTCACCCTCGTGGGAGAGGCCGGGGCCGGTGACGGGCCGGCAAGGCTGCGCGGGGAGATCCACAGCGGCGAACAGGTCGCCGTCCTCGACCCCGTGACCACGACCGGCGGACGCGCCGCACGCATCGCACGGCTGGTGCGCGCCCGCGGCGCCCGTACCGCCGGGGTCTTCACCGTGATCGACGGGGGGCAGGGCGCCGGCGCCGCACTCGCCGGCGCGGGCCACGCGTTGCACGCACTGTTCCCCGCGGACGACGGCGCGATCCTCGCCACCCACGTCACCACAGGGGGACAGGTATGAGTACGCCCACCATCGACACCGCCCCGCTCAGCGCGGACCCGCAGCGCCTGCAGACCCTGCTCGACGCTTTCGCCGAGCTGTCCGAGCCGGGGGCGGGGCCGGGTGTCACCCGGCTCGCCTATACCCCGCTGGAACGGCGGGCCCACGAGGTGTTCGCCCGCGAGATGCGCGCTCTCGGCCTGACGGTGCGGACCGACGCGGCCGGTAACACCATCGCCGAGCGGGCCGGCGACACGGCCGGACTCCCCGCCCTGGGAACCGGATCGCACCTGGACAGCGTGCCGAACGCCGGAGGATTCGACGGCATCGCCGGCGTGGTCGCCGCGATGGAGACCGCCCGGATGTACGCGGAGCGGGACATCCGGCACGCCCACCCGATCCGGTTCGTGGCCTTCGCCGCCGAGGAGGGCGCACGCTTCGGCCAGGCGTGTACCGGCAGCAGGATCATCGCCGGGCTCACCGCGCCCGAGGACCTGGACGTCAAACGCGATGCCCACGGCACCACCCTGGCCGAGGCCATGCGGTCGGTCGGCTTCCCACCCGAGCATGTGGCCGAAGCACGGTGGAGGTCCGAGGACTGGGCGGCCTTCCTCGAACTCCACATCGAACAGGGCGGCGTCCTGGAATCGACCGGCATCCCGGTCGGGGTGGTCGACCTGATCTCCGGCAGCACCCGGCTGCTGCTGGACATCACCGGCCGCGCCTCGCACACCGGCGGCACGCCGATGCACCTGCGGGCCGACGCGATGACCGCTGCCGCGGAGATCGTGCTGCTGATCGAGTCGATCGCCAACGACGCCCGGCACCGGGGCACTCGGGCGACCGTCGGCCGCATGGAGGCGTTGCCCGGGTCGATCACCACCATCGCCGGCCGGGTCCAGTTGTACGTCGACGTCCGCGACGTGGACAGCGACCGCCAGCGCTTCGCAGCCGCGGAGATCGTCGAACGGGCGCAGGCGGCCTGTACGCACCGCGGGGTGAAGTTCACCGCACGCACCCTCGCCGACGCCTCACCCGTCATCCTGCCCGGCTGGCTGCGCGACACGATCGCCGGTACCTGCGCCGGACTGGGCGTCGACTACCGCGTCCTGCCCAGCGGCGCCAGCCACGACTCACAGATGGTCAACCACGTGGTCCCGACCGGCATGATCTTCGTGCCGAGCCGGGACGGCATCAGCCACAGCCCCGTGGAGTGGACCAGTACCGACGAACTGGCGGTCGGAACCGAGGTGCTGGCCGCGAGCCTGCTCGGGCTCGACCGGCAGTTCGACCGCCGCGACGAGAAGGAGGACCGGGCGTGAGCACCGCAGCGCCGGTACGCAAGGCGGCCACGACGGCCGGGACAAGGACGGTCCGTGAGGTCCTCACGCCGATCCGCCCGGAGCGCAGTACCCGGCCGAGGCCCACCTGGCACCGGGCGAAGGTGCTGGAGCACCGCTTGCTCTCGGACCGTTACCACTATCTGCGCCTTGAGGCGCCGAGCATCGCGCGGCTGACCCGGGCCGGACAGTTCGTCATGCTCACGGCCGTCCGCGAAGGCGAACCCGGCCCGGCGCTGCCGCGGCCGATGGCCGTCTATCGCCGGGACACCGAGGCCGGGACCATCGAGATCATCTACGGCGTGGTGGGCGCCGGCACCCGCGCGCTGAGCGCCTTCCGGCCGGGCGAGCGCATGCTCGTCGTCGGCCCGCTGGGCCAGGGCTTCCAGCTCGCACCGGACGCGGGGAAGGTGCTGCTGGTCGGCCGTGGCATCGGCACCTGCTCGCTGACCACCGTTGCCCAGGAGCTGGCAGGTACCGGCACCGACGTCGTCGCGGTCGCCAGCGGCCGGGACGAGCACACGGTGATCGGCGGGCAGCTGTACCGCGAATGCGGCGCCTCAGCGCTCTACGAGGTCACCGATGTCGCCGGCACCAGCGCCGTCGAAGCCCTGCGCGAGCGCCTGACCACCGACCTGGACGCCGAGCCGCCGCAGCAGATCATGACCTGCGGATCCGAGCGCCTGGCCCACTTGTGCCGGGACCTCGGCACCAGGTGGAACGCCGACGTCCAGGTGTCGCTCGAAGCCCACATGGCCTGCGGCCTCGGCTACTGCCACGGCTGTGCGACCGGCACCCGCAGCGGCCCGGAGGAGTCACCTCTGATCTGCAAGGACGGCCCCGTCTTCCGGCTCGACCGCTCGGAGGCCCGCCGATGACCACGGTGAACGTCCCCGCCGTGGCCCGGCATCGAGGCACTCTCGGCACAGCGGTCCTGCACGGCGTACGCGTCCTGGGCGGCGAGCCCACCGAGGTCCTCGTACGGGAGGGCCGGATCGCCGGCATCGGCACCACCGGACGAAGCGGTGCCGCCGCCCGTCGGATCGATGCCACCGGGCTGGTGATGCTGCCCGCCTTCGTCGACCTGCACACCCACCTGAGGGAACCCGGCGGCGGGGGCAGCGAGACCATCGCCTCGGGCACCCGCGCCGCAGCGGCCGGGGGCTACTCCGACGTCTTCGCGATGGCCAACTGCCAACCGGTCACCGATTCGCCCGAGCGCATCGCACACATCGCCGGCACCGGGGAGCGCGTCGGCTCCTGTCGGGTCCACCCGGTAGGAGCCATCACCCTGGACCTGGCCGGCCGGGACCCGGCACCCCTCGCCGCCATGGCCCTCGCCGGTGCCCGGATGTTCTCCGACGACGGCCGCTGCGTGGACGATGCCGCCCTGCTGCGCGCCGCGCTCGTCGAGAGCGCCCGCGCCGGCACGGTCATCGCCCAGCACGCACAGTGCGGCGACCTCGCCCGCGAGGGACAGATCAACGCCGGCGCCGCCGCCGAGCGCACCGGCCTGCCGCCCTGGCCGGGCGTGGCCGAGGAGACCATAGTGGCCCGCGACGCGGTCCTCGCCGGTGAGACCGGTGCCAGGCTGCACGTCTGCCACGTCTCGACCGCCGGGACGGTCGAGATCGTCCGGTGGGCGAAGCAGCGCGGCTGGCCGGTCACCGCCGAGGTCGCGCCCCATCATCTGCTGCTCGACGACACCCGCGCCGTCGGTGGAGACACCGTCTACAAGGTGAACCCCCCACTGCGCACCGCGCGGGACGTCACCGCCCTCCACCAGGGCCTTCGCGACGGAACGATCGACGCGATAGCAACGGACCACGCCCCGCACCCCGCCCATCGCAAGGCCGCCGACTGGTGCCACGCCCCGTTCGGCATGATCGGTCTGGAGACCGCGCTCTCCGTGGTCGCCGAGGTCCTGGGTGACGGCGCCGAGCCCGACTGGGCGCTGGTCGCCGCCCTCATGGCGCACCGGCCCGCCGTCATCGGCGGCATCGAGGCCACCGCGGGCCGCCCGCTGCGGGCGGGCGAACCCGCCACCTTCACCCTGGTCGATCCGCACGCCGACTGGCAGGTCGACGCCTCCGAGGGCGAGAGCCTCTCCCGTAACACCCCGTTCGCGGCCCTGCGCTTCCGGCACCGTGTGGTCGCCACGGCTGTGCACGGCCTCGTGACCGCGGACCGGGGCCGCCTGCTCGGCACACGCGCTTGAGCAGGGAGCCGGGGACCGGGAGCGGAGCGGAAGCCGCCGCGCCCGGTCCCCGGCCTCGCCGAGGCGCCCCGTCGCCACCTCCGGCGGGCCCGGGGCCCGGCGGACGGCGGCCCGGCGCGTTCAGGCTCCGCCCACCGGCAGTTGCATGATCCCGGCGAGGTCGTCGTCGACGGACCCCGCAGGCCCGCCCAGCTGCCCGATCGGGCCGGACGGGCTCCAGGTCAGCAAGGTGCGCCCGGCATAGAACCGCTGACCGTTCCGAGTGATCTGCGGGCGGGGGTGGAACATGTGGAGAAGCACGTCGTCGAACCGGTCGACTGGCACGACGACGTTGAGGCGGAACGCGAAGTCCAGATCCTCCCCGCCCCAGCCCTCGAACCGCTCGTCCAGCCCGCCCACACGGTGGAACGTGCTGCTCCGCACCCAGATGCAGTGCCCGGGAGGCTGCCGGAGACGGACTCCGCCGATGATGCCCAACGGGATGTCCTGGGCTCCCTCGACGCAGCGCCGAGTGATCGCCAGGTCCGTGGACGCCGGGTCCATGCACAGCGGGTCACGGAACGGCCAGTGCGCCTGGTGGCCGGGGGAGCGGAACCTGGTGACGTTCCGCTCCAGGAAGTCGTGGCCGACCAGGATGTCGGCATCGTGGACGCAGATGATCCCGGCGTCATCGCCGGCCTGGACCACTCCGGCGTTCACGGCCCAGGACTTGTTGAAGTGGCCGTCGCACGGCAGGTGCAGGTAGTGGTCGGCGCGTTGCCGGATCAACTCCGCGTGCCGCGGTTCGGAGTCGGCTTCCACGACGACGACGCGGTACTCCTCCCGCGGCAGGGACTGGTCCCCGAGGGCGGACAGGCAGGCCAGCAGGTTCCGGAGGCGGCTCCGGTCCGCCGACCTGTCGCGGAAGGGGATGACGACCGTGACGGTCGGCCGGCCGGCTCCGGGCGCGACGGGCCCGGGCGCGGGCACGTCGGCCGCCGCGACCGGTGCCACCTGTGCGGGGATTTCGCCGAGGTGCATGTAGAGCCGGCTGGCGGCGTCGGCACGGACGGCCTGCAGGGCGAGGGCGCGCCACGCCTGCCGCCGTTCCGGGGGGCCGTCTGTGCTTCGGGTGTCGCAGCCGAGCGCGATTCCCGGCTCGGTCAGTTCAGCGAGTCTCCGGGCCGGGCCCGGCCGAAGAGGCCCGCTGAGCGCGGCGTCCAGGGCATCGAGGAGCTCCGCGGCCCCGTCGGCCTGTGCCGCGGCCTTCAGACAGGACACCACCTGATGGTGCTCGGCGGCGGACATGTCCCAGTAGTCGAGGGCAGCGGTCTGCGCGAACTCGTCCTGGACGAGCGCGATGCTGCTGATCACCATCGCGGTGATGTCGGTCCGGGACGGCAGGATCCGGAGCGGTGCGTCCGATGGGGTCTTGGTCATGGTCGACGTCCTCACTCTCACTAGCAGGAGACCAGCAGCGGGGCGACGATCCCGCCCGCGATCTCGTTCCAGGGGCGGCGCTGCTGCCGTGCGCGCAGCAGGAGCTGGACCTTCGTCCCGGGGGCGGGGCGCTGGTCCAGACCGAACGCGGCCCACGGCAGGTCCACGGTCAGTACGTGGGTCTCGCCCGAGACACGGCCCTCGCCCCCGGCCGAACCGGCGGGCAGCTTGGTGAAGGAGTAGTCGGAGAACTCCGAATCGCCCTCCCGCGGCTTGAAGAACAGCTCCACCCGCGAGTCCCTGGAGGCGACGCCGACCATCGACATCTGGTCCTCCGGCGTGGCCGGCAGGGTGACCTCGGTCCGGACGCCCGTGTCGGAGAGCGTGATCTCGGCCGTGATCTGCCCGATGCCGCCATGGAACTCGTGCCAGAAGTACCGGGACGACTCGTCCGGCCCGGCGGCGAGGAACGTCACCCGCGCCGCCCCGTCCGGCCCCGTGGCAACCGGTGCGGGACCGAGCGCGTGGATGAAGTCCGGTTGGTCCTCGTCCCGCGCCACCAGGTCCATCGGCGACCAGTTGAGCAGCACCGGGAAACCGGCCCCGGACCCGTCCCACCACAGGTTCTGCGGGAACCAGTCATGTGCGACCGCGCGGACGTCCGCGTCCTTGCCCGCCTCCTCGAACGGGTCGGCTCCGAGCAGCTCGCGGCAGAGGGTCCGGGCGAACGACACCACCAGGTCGGCGTCGAAGTCGTCGGCCAGCTTCTGGAATTCCGCCGCGCTGAAGGCGTCGAGCGCGATCAGGTCCCTCACCTGGGCGAGCTCGTCGAGCCGGACGGTGGCGACCGGGAGCGGGTGGGGGTCCATCGCGAACCCGACATAGATGTGCGCACACCTGATGAGCAGCGCGAACTCGGCCCTGGGCACGGGTCCCAGCGGGCTGTCCACGAGGTTGGCGGCCAGGGTGGGGTAGTCGATGGCGGACACCGAGAACGGATTCTCGATCTGCATGACCGGCGAGCCGGCCGACACGTCGTACGTGCCGGCCTGCTCGCCCTTGCGGAAGCCGGTGACGAGGTAGCGGGTATGCACCTCTATCTCCCGCATGTGCGCGAAGACGTAAGGGTGGTCCTCACCGTGGTGGTGGTACCCCACATCGTTGACGGACATCGCGGCCCGGGCGACCTCGGCGGGGTCGCTCCCCAGGACGTCGAGGTCCACGCTGAACCGGATGTGCCGTTCCTCACCGGTGAGCGCGTAGAGGCCGAACCCCTTCACGGGCGCTACTCCGCCGTCGGGGGCGATCTCCCGCATCGCGTCGCGAAGCCGCGCGTACAGCTCCGCCTTCCTCTCGATGAGGTCGAGGCACTCGCTCTGCCTCTTGGCCAGCCGGTCCGCCAGGCCGGCCGGCAGGGCCACCCCGTCCGCACGTGCCTGGTACAGGAATCGCGATTCCAATCGGTGCTTGTTCAGCGCGAACAGGAGGTCGTCTTCCGCGAGCCGGGAGAGCTCCGGTGCTCCCGGGCCGCCTGCCGCCCAGATCAGGGTACGGCGAAGCGCGTCAATGGAATTCATGTGTCTCCTCGGGATGATCAGGGGTGCCTGCGCGCGGCGCCGGGCGCTATGAGGTGTAGGCGTGGGATTGCAGTTCGTACAGCTCGGCGTAGTGGCCTCCGAGCTCCATGAGCTCGCGGTGGGAGCCCTGCTCGACCACGGATCCGCCGTCGAGGACCACGATCAGGTCGGCGAGCCGGACGGTGGACAGGCGGTGGGTGACGAAGAGGGTGACCCCTCCCACAGCCGCGGCGATCTCGCCGGCCGTCCGTTCATACGTTTCGCACATCCACTGCTCGGCGAGGGCGTCGAGGGCGTGTCCGGGCTCGTCCAGGCAGAGCAGCAGGGGTCGGTCGCGCATCATCGTGCGGGCCAGACCGACGTTCTGCCACTGACCGCCCGACAGGTCGACGCCGTCGTCGTAGCCGTTGCCGAGGACGGTGCTCAGCCCGTCGCCGAGGCGTTCCAGGAGCGGCTCGGCACGGGCCCGCGTGATCGCCCGCCGTACGGCGTCCGCCGAGCCGATGTCGGAGACCTGCCCGACCCCCACGCTGTCCTGCAGGGTGAAGTGGAGCCGGGCGAAGTCCTGGAAGAGCGCCGCCACGCGGGACCGCCAGCCGTCGGCGTCGATACCGGCAAGATCGGAGCCGTCGATCAGGACGCGGCCCGACGTCGGCTCGTAGAGGCCGTTCAGCAGTTTGATCAGCGTGCTCTTGCCGGCCCCGTTGCCACCGACCAGCGCCACCGACTTCCCTGCGGGCAGGTGGAGACTCACACTCCGCAGCGCCGGTTCGGCGGCCCCCGGGTACGTGAACGAGACCTGGTCGAGGGCGATTCCGGCCGTGATGGCCGCGGACGGCTCCGTGCCCGGTGCGGCGTCGGCCGCCAGGCCGGCCCGCTCACGCAGGCTGGTGAGCCTCCGCAGCCACAGTGCGGCAGCGCCCGCTGCGCTGAGGAGGTCGAAACCGCTGGCCATCTGCTTGCTGACCTGGGTGGCCAGGGTGATGACCATGACCGTGGCGCCGATGGACGCCGCGCCGTGGGCCTCGTGGAACGCGAAGACGATCGACGCGGCATACGCGGCGGCGAAGACGCCGAGGCCCAGCGCACGGAGGAGGGCCTGCTTGCGTTCCGCGTCGCCCAGCACGCGGTCGATGTCCCGTTCGAGGTCCCCGGTGAGCCCGATCAGGTACTCGTGGCTGCCGGAGAGCCGGATGTCCTTCTGCGTGTCAGGGGATGACGCGATGTCACGCAGATGGCGCACCGACCGCTGAGCAGCGGACACCCGACCGCGTGCGCGGTCCAGGATCTCTTCTCCCCGGTGGCCGAGAAGCACGGGGACGAGGGCCACCGGGGGCAGCAGCAGGAGCCACGCGTCAACGGATACGAGGAGGCACGCCGTCACCAGCGTCTGGACGACGAGGCACGCGAGTTGGAGCACCGACTCGACCGTACTGCGCATCTTGACGAGGTCCTGCCGGGCCAGGTCCACATCGTCCGCGAAGGCCGGGTCATCGCACTGCGCCAGTCCCCGCGCCCCGTTGATGGTCCGCAGCAGTCGGCGGCCCAGCATCTCCTCGTGCTGCTCACCGAGTTCGAAGTAGAACAGATGGGCAAAGTGACCGAGCATCAGTTCGGCCATGAGGGTGGCCGCGCCGGCCAGGCACCACGCGACGGCGGAGAGGTGCCGGTCTGCCACCAGGGCGTCGATGATCAGCCGGAGTTCCACACTGATCAGCGGGGAGGCCAGGTAACCCAGCAGGAGCAGCAGGCCGCCCAGGACGAGACGCCGCCGGCTGGAGCGCCAGGACAGGCCGAGCAGAAACCTGAAGCAGAACAGGAAGTCCTTCATTCCGCGCCGCCCACGGGCGCGAAGCGGCGTGCCTGCACCTCGAACATGGCGGCGTACTCGTTTCCCGCGGCGACCAGCTCGTCGTGGGTTCCGCCTTCCCGCACCCTGCCGCCACCGATGGTGACGATCCGGTCGGCCAGGCGCACGGTGGAGAACCGATGCGAGATCACGATGCTGGTCGTTCCCTTGGTGAGTTCCAGAAACGTCTCATAGAAGTCCGCCTCCCCGCGCGCGTCGAGTTGGGCGGTGGGTTCATCGAGGACCAGGACGCGGGCGCCGTGGCGAACGGCGAACAGCGACCTGGCCAGGGCGACGCGCTGCCACTGGCCGCCGGACAGGTCCACTCCTCCGGTCACGGACTGGCCGAGCGGGGTGTCCAGTCCGGCCGGCAGCGACTCCGCGAGGCCGCCGAGCCCGACCCGGTCCAGTTCGGCGGCGATACCGGCGTCGTCGTCGCGCCGGCCGATCGCACCCATCGCCACGTTGTCCCGCAGGGACAGCTCGTACCGGGTGAAGTCCTGGAACATGACGGACAGCGAACGCTGCCACTGCCGCCGGTCGATCTCGGCCAGGTCGACGCCGCCGCAGGTGATTCTTCCCCCGCCGGGCTCGTAGAGGCCGGTGAGGAGTTTGACCAGCGTGCTCTTCCCGGCGCCGTTCACGCCTACGACCGCCGTCGACGCCCCTGCGGCTATGGTCAGGTCGAGCCCGTTCAGGACCGGCCGCCCCGGCTCGTAGCCGAAACGCACGTCATGGAAGACGATGTCCCCGTCCGGGCAGGTGACGCCCGTCCCGCGGGGGTCCGCCGGGAGTGCGGTGTCCGAAGCGGCACCGAGCCGCTCGAACGTGAGAAGCGACTCCCAGGCGCTACGGCCGTAGATCATCTTGACGTCGGATTCGGGGAAGATGACGCCGAACCGAACGCACATCACGAGGACCTGCAGGCCCATGGAGAGGGCTCCGACCTGCAGCCCCGGCTTCATGGCCAGCGCCAGCAGACCACCGACGGCGCAGACCAGGCCGAGGAGCGTGTACAGGACGAACGGGCGCCCGTAGACCCGCCGCCGCCAAGCCCATAGCGGGCCGAGCAGGCCGGCGCTCTCGGCGGCGTATCGCCGGTCCAACCAGTCGACGAGACCGAGCAGCCGGATCTCCTTGGCCGCCCGTGTCCCCACGGCGAGGTCCCGCAGGTAGGCGAGGCGGCGGCGCGCGCGCGAGAAGCTCCTGACATGCCGGCCCCAGCGCACGAACGCGGCCGTCTGCCCCAACCGGCAGATCAGCGCGACCGCCAGCCCCGCGACGGCGACCAACGGCCCCGTCGCGATCGCCGCCACGAGCACAGCACCGGCCAGTTGCGTGTACCTCGCGATGAGCGCCAGTGCGCCCTCGACGGCCGCCCCGGGTGTCAGGGTCCGGTTGCTCAGCGCCTCGCCCGCGTCCCGTGCCGCGTCGGCCGTTTCGGGCCGTTCCAGGGAACGCAGGCTGACCCCGGTACCGGCCGACCGCATGAGCCGTGCCGTGCAGTACGCGTCGACCCGGCGGGCGATGCTCTGCGACGCGACTCCCTGGACGGGGATCAGGATCTGCTGTACGAAGAAGGCGCCGACCGCGACGGCGAGCAGGGTGGAGACGCCGCCACCGTCGGTGAGCCGCTGCAGGGCCAGACCGACGCACACCACGAACACGAGGGGCAATGCCCCGGCCACCAGATGGAGCACGCAGGTACCCAGGACGAGGGGCGTTCCGGCGGACCTCGCGAGGGTCAGGAGCTGACCCGCCGCGGTCCTGCGGCGGCGGATGCGTTCCGCCGGACCGGTGTGCTCAGCCATGTGGATCCGCAAGAAGACACAGTTCCGCGTGGGGATCGGCCGATGTCAGCCGGACGTGGTCCAGCGACGTGATGACGTGGGCCGCCCCGCGCGCCAGCAGCTCGCTCCGGTGGCCGCGGCCGCTCACGGCGACACAGGTCGCCCCGGCGGCCACAGCGGACTGGACGCCGCTTTCGGAGTCCTCGAACACCGTGCACCCGCCGACGGGGACCCCGAGCCGGTCGGCCGCGATCATGTACGGCTGGGGGTCGGGCTTGCCGCGCGCCGCGTCCTCCCAGGTGACCATCGCCGCGAAGTGGCCCGTGAGCCCCAGCCCTCTCGTGACCGCCGTGGCGCGAGCAGCCGACGCGCTGGTCACCAGGGCCAGCGGTACACCCGCTGCGGCGAGGGCGCGGACGAGGTCCCGGCCCCCTGGCAGTGCTTCGTAACCCAGCTCGGGCTCTCCGGCGCGGACCTCTTCGAGCACGCGGAGACGATCAGCCTCGGTGCAGTCACCGAAGACGCGCTCGATGGTGCGCTCGGGCGAGCAGCCGAGAACGTTCGTACGCATGTCCTCATGGCTCAGTTCGCGCCCGACCGACTCGGCGGCCCTCTGCCAGAGTGCCGCGACGGCGGCGTCGGTGTCGATCAGCACGCCGTCCAGGTCGAAGAGAACGGCCTCCATCGGGCCCAGCGTGAATTGCACGTCAGGAGCCCTGAACTGCCGGAATTCCCGCCGAGACGGCCTGCCGGACTGCGGCTGCCATGGCAACCGGGTCCTCCGCCTGTGCGACCAGTGTATTCACCAGAACTGCCGCAGCGCCCAATTCCATGGCTTCGGCGACATGCGTGGGGGAGCCTATTCCGCCCTCCACGACGGCGGGCACGCTCAGCGCATCGATACATCGGCGCATTGCCTCGGGATCGGATATTCCGCGGTAGCTGCCCACGGGCGATGCCATGAGTCGAATCGCGGAGCACCCCATGTCCTGAAGCTCCAGGGCCGTGTGAATGTCGGGGTGCACGAACGGCATGATGCTGAAGCCGTCGGCAAGCAACTGACGCGCGGCGACGATCGTGGCGGCACTGTCGGGGCCGTTGCCGGCGTCACGGACGTCGAGCTTGATCACGTCCAGGCCGAGCGTCGCCCGCAGGTGATGCGCCGTGCGGACGGCGACATCGGCCGAGTACGCGAACGAGGTCGTGCCGATCCACGCGTAGCGGGACAGCTCGATCTTCTGATCCAGGTCGTCCAGCAGGAGGCTTCCCCGCGTCTGCTCAAGGTCATAGGTGGTGATGAAGACGTCCGTCCCGGACGCCTCGAGCACCTTTGCCACAAGCGTGGGGTCGGTGTACTGCTCGATTCCCAGCAGCAGCCTCGATACGAGTTGATGCTTCCCGATGTTGAGCCAAGGGTCATCAATGCCAACAGGCGAGTGCAGGGCAGAAGTCACGTCAGATCCTTTACCGTGTGCAGGAGATAGTGACACCTGAATAGTCGGACTTTGGAGTCCGAACGTTAGTGACGCCACCTTGCGCACACAAGGTAAGGAGTTCGGCATGAACGTGCCGTATTAAGTCGGCAGCGGCATAAAAATGCCAGACGGGCTTCGCCTGCGCCCCGTTCCGATCGGGGTCCGGGGCGGAGGCGCCCTCGCGGCCGCGGAGGTTTCCCCGCGGGGCGTCAGCCGATGACCTTCCAGGAGTCGCCGCCGGTGAGGAGGGCCGTGAGGTCGCCCTTGCCGTTCTGCTCGACGGCGGTGTCGAGCTGGGCAGCCATCAGGGTGTCGTAGACGGGCCGGTCGGCGCTGCGCAGGACGCCGATGGGCGTGTGGTGCAGGGTGTCGGGGTCGGCCAGCCGGGACAGGGCGAAGGCGGTGGTGGGGCTGGGAGCGGTGGCGTCGTGGACCAGGATGTCGGCCTCGTTGGCCGGAGTGACGGTGACGACCTCCAGGTCGCCGGTGGTGCGGTCGCGGACGACGCCCTTGGTTCCGTCGGGACCGAAGCGGATGGGCTGCCCGTGTTCGAGGCGGATGACCGCTTCCTCGGCTCGCTGCTTGTCCTTGAGGGCGTCGAAGGCGCCGTCGTTGAAGATGTGGCAGTTCTGGTAGATCTCCACCAGCGCCGTGCCCGGGTGGTCCGCCGCCGCGCGCAGTACCTCGGTGAGGTGCTTGCGGTCGGAGTCGATGGTCCTGGCGACGAACGACGCCTCGGCCCCGAGAGCCAGCGAGACCGGGTTGAAGGGCGCGTCGAGGGAGCCCATGGGGGTCGACTTGGTGACCTTGCCGACTTCGGACGTGGGGGAGTACTGCCCCTTGGTCAATCCGTAGATCCGGTTGTTGAAGAGCAGGATCTTGAGGTTGACGTTGCGGCGCAGGGCGTGGATGAGGTGGTTGCCGCCGATGGACAGGGCGTCGCCGTCGCCGGTGACGACCCAGACGGACAGGTCGGGACGGGAGGAGGCCAGCCCGGTGGCGATGGCGGGGGCGCGCCCGTGGATGGAGTGCATCCCGTAGGTGTTCATGTAGTACGGGAATCGGGAGGAGCAGCCGATGCCGGAGATGAAGACGATGTTCTCCTTGGCCAGGCCGAGTTGGGGCATGAAGCCCTGCACGGCGGCCAGGATCGCGTAATCTCCGCACCCGGGGCACCAGCGCACTTCCTGGTCGGACCTGAAGTCCTTCATGGACTGCTTGGCCTCGGCCTTGGGCACCAGCTTCAGCGCCTCAGTCATGGGTGGCCTCCTTGAGCGCCGCGGCCAGTTGCTCGGCCTTGAACGGCATACCGTTGACCTGGTTGTAGGAGTGCGCGTCGACAAGGTACTCGGCCCGGATGAGGGTGGCGAGCTGGCCGAGGTTCATCTCGGGCACGACGACGTTTTCGTACCGCCCCAGCACCTCGCCCAGGTTCCTGGGGAAGGGGTTGAGGTGGCGCAGGTGGGCCTGGGCGATCAGGCCGCCGTCCTTGCGGATCCGGCGCACCGCGGCCGTGATCGGGCCGTAGGTCGAGCCCCAGCCCAGGACGAGCGTGCGGGCCCCGTCCTGGTGGTCCACCTCGACGTCGGGGACCTCGATGCCGTCGATCTTGGCCTGCCGGGTGCGGACCATGAAGTCGTGGTTGGCCGGGTCGTACGAGATGTCGCCCGTGCCGTCCTGCTTCTCGATGCCGCCGATGCGGTGTTCCAGGCCCGGTGTGCCCGGCACCGCCCACGGCCGCGCCAGCGTGCGCGGATCGCGCTTGTACGGCCGGAACACCTCCGTGCCGTCCGTCAGGCGGTGGTTCGGGCCTGTCGCGAACGGCACCCGGAGGTCCGGCAGTTCCGCCACGTCCGGGATCCGCCACGGCTCCGAGCCGTTCGCCAGGTACCCGTCCGAGAGGAGGAAGACGGGGGTGCGGTAGGTCAGCGCGATCCTCGCCGCGTCCAGTGCGGCGCCGAAGCAGTCGGCCGGGGTGCGTGGCGCGACGATGGGCACCGGGGCCTCGCCGTTGCGCCCGTACATCGCCTGCAGCAGGTCCGCCTGCTCGGTCTTGGTCGGCAGGCCGGTCGACGGCCCGCCGCGCTGGATGTCGACGATCAGAAGGGGCAGCTCCAGCGACACCGCCAGCCCGATCGTCTCCGACTTCAGCGCCACACCCGGCCCCGACGTGGTCGTCACCCCCAGCATCCCGCCGAACGACGCCCCCAGGGCCGCCCCGATCCCGGCGATCTCGTCCTCCGCCTGGAACGTGCGGACACCGAAGTGCTTGTGCCTGGACAGCTCGTGCAGGATGTCCGAGGCCGGCGTGATCGGGTACGAGCCCAGGTAGAGCGGCAGGTCGGCCTGGCGGGAGGCGGCGATCAGCCCGTAGGACAGGGCGAGGTTCCCGGAGATGTTGCGGTAGGTGCCGGCGGGGAAGGCCCGGGTGGCCGGGGCGACCTCGTAGGAGACGGCGAAGTCCTCCGTCGTCTCACCGAAGTTCCAGCCCGCCCGGAAGGCGGCCACGTTCGCCTCGGCGATCTGCGGCTTCTTCGCGAACTTGGTCCGCAGGAACGCCTCCGTCGCCTCGGTGGGGCGGTGGTACATCCACGACAGCAGCCCGAGCGCGAACATGTTCTTCGACCGCTCCGCCTCCTTGCGGGACAGGCCGAAGTCCTTCAGCGCCTCGATCGTCAGCGTGGTCAGCGGGACGGGGTGGACGTGGAAGGCGTCCAGCGAACCGTCCTCCAGCGGCGACGTCCCGTAGCCGACCTTCGCCATCGCCCGCTTGGTGAACTCATCGGTGTTCACGATGATCTCGCCGCCCCGCGGCACATCGCCGACGTTCGCCTTCAGCGCCGCCGGGTTCATCGCCACCAGGACGTTCGGCGCGTCTCCGGGCGTGAGGATGTCGTGATCGGCGAAATGCAGCTGGAACGACGACACACCGGGCAGTGTTCCGGCGGGCGCGCGGATTTCCGCCGGGAAGTTCGGCAGCGTCGACAGGTCATTGCCGAAGGACGCCGTCTCCGACGTGAAACGATCACCCGTCAACTGCATGCCGTCACCGGAGTCACCCGCGAAGCGGATGACCACCCGGTCCAGACGACGTGTTCGCTTTTCTGACAGTTGAGTCATTGCTCCGACCTGACGTTCAGTCCTGCGACCGCTGCGGACCAACGGGCAGCCGGAGCCCGCGGTGGATGTCCAGGGCCGCTGTCGAGTGGTTGAGAGTGATGTAGTGCAAACCGGGAGCGCCGGCGTCGAGCAGCTGCTGCGCCAGTTCCGTCGCGTGGTCGACCCCGATGCGGTGGGACTGCCGCGGATCGTTCCGGGCGGCTTCGAGGCGGCGGCCCAGGTCGTCGGGGAACGTGGCCTCGCTCAGCCGGGCGAACCGGCTGATCTGCTCGAACCGCACGGCGGGCATGATCTCGGGAATGACGGGAGCGTGACATCCCGCGGCGGCCAGCCGGTCCCGCAGCCGGAAGTAGTGCTCGGCGCTGAAGAACATCTGCGTGATGGCGTACTCCGCACCCGCCCGGAACTTGGCGACCAGGTGGCCGATCTCGCTCTCCCAGTCCGGGGACCGGGGATGGCGCTCGGGGAAGGCGGCCACGCCGATGCGGAAGTCGCCGCACCGGCGTACCAGCCGCACCAGGTCGACGGCGTGCTGCACACCGTGCGGATGCGGGACCCACGGGCCGCGCGGATCTCCCGGCGGATCGCCGCGCAGGGCCAGTACGTCCCGGATGCCGGCGGCGGCGTAACGGCCGATGATCTGCCGCAGCTCGGTCACGGAGTGGCCCACCGCCGTCAGATGGGCCACCGGCCGCAGCGTGGTGTCCTCCGCGATCCGCTCGGTGATGGCGGCCGTGTGTTCACGTGACGTGCCGCCCGCGCCGTACGTCACGGAGACGAACGTCGGACTGACCGCCTCGACGCGGCGCAGCGCGGCCCACAACGTCTGCTCGCCCTTCTCCGTCTTCGGCGGGAAGAACTCGAACGAGTACGAGCGCTGCCCGGCCGCGATCGTCTCGGAGATGCCCGGGCGGGCCACCGGCGCGCGGAGGGCCGTCATCGGTGAGCTCCGTCGAAGAGCACGGGTGCGATGCCGGCGGCCTCGGGACCGTACGCGGCGACGAGCCGTTCGTGCAGCCGCTCCGGCGTGAGCACGTACGTCTGGGTACCCACCGACTCCAGAGCGAAGGTGGCCATGACGGCGCCCGCACGGGCCGCCTGGACGCTCTCCAGGCCGGACGCCGTCGCCGCCAGGTAACCCGCGCGGAACGCGTCTCCCACACCGGTGGGGTCGAGCGCGGCCAGGGCGGGCACCGCCGCGCTCTCGATCACGGCCCGGCCTGCCCGGTCGATACGGCAGCCCTTGGGGCCCAGCGTGGTGATCCAGGTACCGACGCGGGCGAGGACGTCCGCCTCGCTCCAGCCGGTCTTGGACAGCAGGAGCGCCCGCTCGTACTCGTTCGTGAAGAGATGGTCGGCCCCGTCGACCAGGTCGCGGATGCTGTCCCCGTCCAGGCGGGCGAGCTGCTGCGAGGGGTCCGCCGCACGCCGGATGCCCAGATCGCGGCACACCCGCGTGTGGCGGAGCATCCCCTCGGGGTCGTCCGCGCCCACGAGTACGAGATCGAGCGCGCCGAGCCGCGACGCCGTCTCGGCCAGGTCGATGGAGCGCGCCTCCGCCATGGCGCCCGTGTAGAACGAGGCGAGCTGATTGCCGTCCTCATCGGTGGTGCACATGAAGCGGGCGGTGTGATGCCTGTCCGATACGTGCACCGAGTCGATGTCGACGCCCGCGGCGCGCAGCAGACCTCCGTACTCGGCGAAGTCCCTGCCCACCGCCCCGACCAGGGTGGGGCGCCGGCCGAGCAGGCCGAGACCGTAGGCGATGTTCGCCCCGACGCCACCGTGCCGGATGTCCAGAGTGTCGACGAGGAAGGACAGGGACACGTGGGCCAGTTGGTCCGGCAGGATCTGATCGGTGAAGCGGCCTGGGAAGGTCATCAGGTGGTCGGTGGCGATCGAACCGGTGACAGCGATACGCATGTCAGACTCCCGCGGCCTTGCGAAGGGCGTCGACCCGGTCGGTGCGCTCCCAGGTGAAGTCGGGCAGCTCGCGCCCGAAGTGCCCGTAGGCGGCCGTCTGGGCGTAGATCGGGCGCAGCAGGTCGAGGTCGCGGATGATCGCGGCCGGGCGGAGGTCGAAGACCGCGCCGATCGCGTTCTCGATCTTCTCCACGTCGACCTTGGCGGTCCCGAAGGTCTCCACGAACAGACCCACCGGCTCCGCCTTGCCGATCGCGTACGCCACCTGCACCTCGCATCGCGAAGCCAGGCCCGCCGCCACCACGTTCTTCGCCACCCAGCGCATCGCATACGCCGCCGAGCGGTCCACCTTCGACGGGTCCTTGCCCGAGAACGCGCCACCACCGTGACGCGCCATCCCGCCGTACGTATCGATGATGATCTTCCGGCCGGTCAGACCCGCGTCACCCATCGGACCACCGACCTCGAAGCGGCCGGTCGGATTCACCAGCAGCCGGTACCCCTCGGTCTCCAGTTTGATCCCGTCCTCCAGCAACCGGCCCAGGACGTGCTCCACGACGAACTCACGGATGTCCGGAGTCAGCAGCGACTCCAGATCGATGTCCGGCGCGTGCTGCGAGGAGACCACCACCGTGTCCAGACGCACCGCCTTGTCACCGTCGTACTCGATGGTGACCTGCGTCTTGCCGTCGGGACGGAGATAGCCGACCGTACCGTTCTTGCGGACCTCGGTCAGCCGGCGCGAAAGCCGGTGTGCCAGATGGATCGGCAGCGGCATCAGCTCCGGCGTCTCGTCCGAGGCGTAGCCGAACATCAGGCCCTGGTCGCCCGCACCCTGGCTGTCCAGCTCGTCCCGGTCACCCTCGCCCCGCTTCTCGTACGAGGTGTCGACACCCTGCGCGATATCCGGCGACTGCGCACCGATCGACACCGACACACCGCAGGAAGCGCCGTCGAAGCCCTTCTGCGAGGAGTCGTAGCCGATCTCCAGGATCTTGTTCCGCACCAGCGCGGGAATCGGGGCGTACGCCTTGGTCGTGACCTCGCCGGCCACATGGACCTGACCGGTGGTGATCAGGGTTTCCACGGCGACACGGGAGGCCGGGTCCTCCCGCAGCAGTGCGTCGAGGATGGTGTCGCTGATCTGGTCGGCGATCTTGTCGGGGTGGCCCTCGGTCACGGACTCCGAGGTGAACAGGGATGTGGACATCGTGGCTCTCCAGTGACGGTTCGAAAGCGGCTCGGGCGATGGGGCCGGCGCGGGCCCGGGTCGGGCGCGCGCGTGTCAGGCGGCCGGTTCGGCGCGGGAAGTACCCTCCCCACCGGCGGGAACGGGTGCCCGGCTCGCGGTCTCGGCGCACGCCACCGCGGTGACGAGCAGGCCGTCGCGGGCGAGCCAGCCACCGCGGAAGCCGGGCAGTCGCACGCCGTTCACCACGGGCCCGGGAACGAGCAGGCGGGCGGAGAAGGTCCCGGTCCCGGGATGGATCGTGACCGTGGCCTCCTGGAAGTCGAGCCATAGGCGCGTCAACGGGAACCACGCCTTGTAGACGCTCTCCTTGGCGCTGAAGAACAGCCGGTCCCAGGAGACCTGGGGCGAATGGGCCTTGAGTGACGCCAGCTGCCGCCGCTCCTCGGGCCGGAGCACATGGCCCGCGACGCCCTCGTTGGGCAGGGGCTGGTTGGGCTCCGCGTCGACGCCGATGGTCACGATGTCCGACGTACGCGCGACCGCGGCCGCCCGGTACCCGGCACAGTGCGTCATGCTGCCGACGAACCCGGCCGGCCACTTCGGCTCGCCGTGCGGCCCGGGCAGGAGAGGGGCGGGGGCGATCCCGAACCGTCCCAGTGCCTCCCTGGCGCACGCCCGGACCGTGGTGAACTCATGACGGCGCACGGCCACCGCATTCGCGATCACCGCCGCCTCTTCCGGAAAGAGCTCTCCGACGGGCGTATCGCCGTACGACTCGGCCGTTTCGCACCGGGGCGACAGCAGTTCCTCGATCACAGTCCCACCTCCTGACCGGCGACGGCCGGGCGGATCTCCACGAGCTGTCCGGGGGACGCGCTGTGCCGCTGCCATTCACGCGGATATCCCAACGACACCTCGTAGTGCGGGATGCCGTCGTAACGGGTGAGCCGGGGGATGTGCAGATGGCCGTAGACGACGGCAGCGGCGCGGAAGCGCACCGGCCAGTCGGCGGTGGCCTCGGTACCGCACCACAGAGCGAATTCCGGATGCCACAGAATGCGCGTGGGCTCGCGGACGAGCGGAAAGTGGTTGACCATCACGGTCGGCAGATCACCGGGCAACGCCGCGAGCCGTGCCTCCGTATCGCGCACGCGGGCCCGGCACCACGCCTCCCGGCTGGGGTACGGGTCCGGGCGCAGCATGAACTCGTCGGTGCAGACGATCCCGGCCCGCTCCGCGATGGCCAGGCCCGAAGCCTTGTCGAAGGCGCCCGCCGGCCGGAACGAGTAGTCGTACAGCAGGAACAGCGGGGCGATGACGAGGGGGCCGCCCTCGCCCTCCCACACCGGGTAAGGGTCCTCAGGAGTCACGACGCCCAACTCGCGGCACATCCCCACGAGATGTTCGTAGCGTGCCACGCCCGAGAGCTGGAGCGGGTCGTCCGGGGTCGTCCACAGCTCGTGGTTGCCCGGCACCCAGACCACCTTGGCGAACCGGCCGGCCAGCAGCTCCAGGGTCGCGCGGATGTCCGCGCCGGTCTCCCCGACGTCCCCCGCGACCAGCAGCCAGTCGTCGTCCGACTGCGGTGCGATGCCTTGCACGATCCGCCGGTTCTCCTCGTAGCGGACATGCAGATCGCTGATGGCAAGAAGTTTCCCGCGCCCCGACATCTACAGCCTCTCTTCGTTGCTAGGCGCGGTTCGCGGTGGGTATGCGGCCCTCGATGAATTCGCTGATCACCTGAATGACGGCGGGCGCGTGGTCATTGATGAAGAAATGGCCGCCGGAGAATTCATGGAGATCGAACGGCCCCGAACTGTGTGCGGACCAGGCGTGGGCCTCTTCGTTCGTCACATGAGGATCGGCATCGCCCGTCATCACGACGACGGGGCAGGAGACGCGCGTCTCACCCGACGTCCGCGGCCGGTACGTCTCGGCGGCTTTGTAGTCACCCCGGACGTAGGGGAGGATCATTTCCAGGATTTCCGGGTCCGCCAGCATCCGGGCATCGGTTCCGCTCAATCGCCTGAGGTCCTCGATCAGCCCCTGGTCGTCCAGTTCGTGAATCCGCTCGTCACGGTGGCGGGAGGGCGCGCGGCGGCCCGACGCGATCAGCCCGACCAGGTCGACGCCCTCGCGCTCCAGGCGGAGGGCCACCTCGTAGGCGAGCGTGGCGCCGAGACTGTGGCCGAAGAGGCACAGGGGGCGGTCGGCCCAGGCGAGCAGCTCGGCCGCCGCGCGGTCGGCCAGCTCGTGCACGTCCTCGACGCACGGTTCGGCCCGCCGGTCCTGCCGGCCGGGGTACTGGACGGCCAGAACGTCCACCGACGGCGCCATGGCGCGGGCGACAGGCAGGAAGTACACCGCCGAGCCGCCGGCGTGGGGGAAGCAGACCAGCTGCGAAGCCGCCTCCGGCGCCGACTGGAAGCGTCGGATCCACGCACTCGTTCGTTCCGGTGCTTCTGCCATATTCACTGGCTCCCCTTCTGCGCCCGCCCCGAGTCGGGGCGAAAGTCCGCCCCGGATGACGGACGTCGAACCCGAGCAACATTGAAGCCGGAGCGACGGGAAAACCGCCAGATGATTGACCCCCTGAAGAGGACTGGCCCCCCAGCCGCACCCCCTAATTCCAGCTGCGGAGCGGACTAGGGGTACCCCCTTGGCCGCAGTCAGGGGTTGGCCCCCCACGGGGGCGTCGGTAGCGTCCGGATCAAGGATCAGGCGTCTTATGGAGTGTCTGGCCGAACGACAGAAACAACGCACCGCACTCACCGCCGTGTTGTGCGCGCCATGGGGATTCGGACCTGATTAAAGGGGGGCCTTCGGTGGGCAACGAGGAAAGGCTTCTGGAATACCTGAGGCGCGCCACCGTTGACCTGCGCTCCACGCGAGAGCGGCTCGCCGAAGCCGAGGAATTGCTGGCGGGGGAGCCGGTCGCGGTGGTGGGCATGGCGTGCCGGTATCCCGGAGGCGTGTCCTCGCCCGAGGGTCTGTGGGACGTGGTCGCCCAGCGTTCCGACGCGGTCGATGTCTTTCCTTCGGACCGTGGCTGGGATGTCGCCGGTCTGTTCGATCCGGAGGTGGGCCGTGCGGGGAAGTCGTATGCGCGGGAGGGTGGTTTCCTGCGGGACGCGGCGCTGTTCGACGCCGGTCTGTTCGGGGTGAGCCCGAACGAGGCGTTGTCGATGGATCCGCAGCAGCGGCTGTTGCTGGAGGCGTCCTGGGAGGCGCTGGAGCGGGCCGGGGTGGATCCGCTGTCGCTGAAGGGGAGCGCGACCGGTGTGTTCGCCGGTCTGATGTACCACGACTACGGCCTGGGAGTGGAGGCGGCGGTCACGAGTGGCGGCAGCCTCGTCTCGGGCCGGGTGGCTTACACGCTCGGTCTTGAGGGGCCGGCGGTGACGGTGGACACGGCGTGTTCGTCGTCGTTGGTGGCGATGCACCTGGCGGCGCAGTCGCTGCGTTCGGGTGAGAGTTCGCTGGCGCTGGCCGGCGGTGTCACCGTCATGTCCACCCCGGATGTCTTCATCTACTTCAGCCAGCAGCGCGGTCTCGCCCCCGACGGCCGGTGCAAGTCCTTCGCCGGCGCGGCGGACGGCACGGGCTGGTCCGAGGGTGTGGGTGTGCTGGTGCTGGAGCGGCTGTCGGACGCCCGTCGCAACGGCCACCCGGTCCTCGCCTTGCTGCGTGGTTCGGCGGTCAACCAGGACGGTGCGTCGAGCCGACTGACGGCGCCCAACGGTCCCGCCCAACGACGGGTCATCCGGCAGGCGTTGACCAACGCGCGACTGTCGGCCGCCGATGTGGACGTGGTGGAGGCGCACGGTACGGGTACGCGGTTGGGTGACCCGATCGAGGCGCAGGCGTTGCTGGCGACGTATGGGCAGGAGCGGGCGGAGGATCGTCCGTTGTGGCTGGGTTCGGTGAAGTCGAACATCGGTCATACGCAGGCGGCTGCTGGTGTGGCAGGTGTGATCAAGATGGTGATGGCGTTGCGGGAGGGTGTGCTTCCGGCGACGTTGCATGTGGATGAGCCGTCGCCGGAGGTGGACTGGTCGGCGGGCGCGGTGGAGCTGTTGACGCGGGAGCGGGCGTGGCCGGTTGTGGAGGGTCGTCCGCGTAGGGCGGGTGTGTCGTCGTTCGGTCTGAGTGGGACGAACGCGCATGTGATCCTCGAAGAGGCGCCTGCGGTTGAGGAGCCCGTGGAGGTGCCGGTTGCCGGGTTGCCGGTGGTGCCGTGGGTGGTGTCGGGCCGTAGTGCGGAG
>NZ_JBMNDO010000046.1:0-57546 GCF_052542855.1 Streptomyces sp. SAS_281 | reverse complement strand
CTTCCGATCTCGGGCGGCCGGCCCCCGCCGCTACTTCGCCCCGTCCCCCCGCAGTACCGCTCCCACGTGCGCCGCCGCCGTCGCCAAGTGGCGTCGAGCCTCGGCGAGCTGGGCCTCCGTCACCCCGTGGTCCCGCGCCGCGTCGCGGATCTCGTCGCGGAAGCGGTCGAGCAGCCGGTTCAGATCGCGGGCCGGGTCACCCGTGCCGCCCGCCTCCCGGCCCCACTCGGGGTCGGTGCCGGCGGCGTCCGCCTTGCCGGAGGGGCCCCAGCCCCCCGTCCGGGCGAAGCCGCCGAGCTGGCCGGTGATCTCGGCCAGGCCCTCGCGGACCCCGGCCGGCCAGTCGCCCCGGGCGAAGTGCTCCTGGACCTGGCGGGCGGCGTTCTGCATCTGTTCACGCGCCCGGTCCTGGGCCTCCTTCGCCTGGCGGCGGGCCTGCTGGGCGTCCTGGCGGGCGCGCCGGGACTCGTCCTTCGCGCGGCGGGCCTGCTCCTTCCACTCGTGCTTGGCCTTGCGCAGCTCCTCCTTGGCGGTGCGCCACGCGTCGTGGTCACCGAAGTCGGCGAACCCGCCGAAGGGCTCCTTGCCGCCCGGAGCGGCGCCCGGCGTGTGGCGCGACTCGTCGGCCGCCGCCCGCATCTCGCTGCGCAGCTTGCCCGCCGCCCCGCGCACGTCGTCGCGCATCTCGGCGGCCAGCTCGGAGACGGACTCGCGGATCTCCAGCTCCAGATCGGCGAGCTCCCCGGTGCGGTCGGCCAGTTCGGCGCGGCCGGCGTCGGTGATCGAGTAGACCTTGCGGCCGCCCTCGGTGGCGTGCGTGACCAGGCCCTCGGCCTCCAGCTTGGCCAGCCGGGGGTAGACCGTGCCGGCCGAGGGGGCGTACAGGCCCTGGAAGCGCTCCTCCAGCAGGCGGATCACCTCGTAGCCGTGCCGGGGTGCCTCGTCCAGCAGCTTGAGGAGGTACAGCCGCAGACGGCCGTGGGCGAATACGGGAGGCATGTCAGAGCACCTTTCCGTCCGGCGCGGACTCGTACGGTTCCTCTTCGGCCGGCGGGCGGCGCAGGAGTGCGATCGATCCCGACACGGTCGTCGCCTTCAGGGTGCCGGCGCCGGAGCCCAGCGTGCCGGTGATCTTCTTCGCGCCCCACTGGCCGCCGACCCGCAGGTCCTCGAAGCCGTTGAAGACCGAACCGCTCGCGGTGTTCGCCTCCACCCGCGCGTCGGCCGGGTGCGGCAGCCGGATGGCGATCTCGCCGGAGACCGTGGTCAGCCGGATGTCCGTGGGCTTCCCGGTCGGGTGCAGATCGAGCACCATGCCGCCGCTGACGGACTCCGCCTTCACGGACGCGCCCGCCCCCTCGACCACCGTCAGCCCGCCGGAGACCGACTTGAACCGCAGGTCGCCGGTGACGGACTGGGCCTCGACGCTGCCCGACACGGTCTCCGCGCCGACCGGCCCGGAGAGCTTGACGAGCGTGGTGTCGCCGGTGACGCCACGCACCTCCGTACGGCCCCGGACGCCGGAGACGAAGGCCCCGGCGCCGACCACGCCGACCTCCACCGAGGAGCCGGCCGGGACCGCGAGCGAGACGACGGCGGTGCGGCGCCACTCCTTGCGGTCGAGCAACTTCAGCAGGTTCTGCCAGGCCAGGTCCTCGTATGCCACGGTCAGGACGCCGTCCTCCTGCGTCACGACCAGGGGCGGGCCCTCGATGGCGGAGACCTCCAGGCGCGCGGTCGGCTCGTCGGTGCCGACCACGTTGACCGCGCCGTTGACGACGCGCACCTTCAGCGCGGTCACGGGTTCCTCGAAGGCCAGTTTCCGAGGCTCGGTGACGGCCCACGTCGAGACAGGCATGGATCTGACCTCCCGATAACACCGGCGACGCAACATATCGCGTCTCTTGGATGACACGATATATCGCGGCTTCGGGAAGTCAAGAAGAGGAAACCGGATGCGGGTGGGCGGGGTGCGCAAAACCGCACAAGCAGGGGCAAGGTGTCCTACGGTGTGAGGCATGGACGCGACCTCACCCGTAGGTGCCCTGCTGCTGTGCCGGACCGTGCCGGACGCCGTGCGCCCGGTCGCGCAGCTGCTGCGCGAACCGCTGCTGCTGGCGCCGGCCGGACCGGGCTGGAGCGTTCTGCTGCCTGAGGGGGAGCCCTGGCAGGGCGGCCGCCGGGCCAGGGCGGGGGAGGGCGAGCGGGCCGAACCCGTCGACCGGGTGCTGGGCGGCTGGGCCACCGCGCTCGCCGTCGGCTCCACCTGGCCGGTACTCGCGCTCTGGTGGGACGGCGACCGGGCCGGATACACGCTCGCCTCGGGGTTCCGCCGCCCGGTGGGCTACGTCTGGCTCGCGGACGGCACCCCGGCCGGTGAGGACGAGGCGATGCGTACGTTCGCCGAACGGCTGGGGCTCGACCCCGTACTGGACGTGCAGTCGCTCGAAGCGCTCACCCGCCCTGACCCGGACGCCGACGCCCGGGCCCGGCTGCGCGGGCTGATCGCCGTGCTCACCCGCACCGGCCTCGCGCTCCCGGCCGGGCTCGGCGCGGGGGATGACTGGGAGGACGCCGAGCGCATCGAGTGGACCGGGTGGCGCGACGCGGTCAGGGTCGACCTGGGCGCGGTCGAGAGCAGCCGGCTCGGACCGTGGGTGCGGGGCCCGCGGGCGCGGGCGCTGGCGGGCGCCCAGCTCGCGGCCGGACTGCCGCTCGCCCTGTGGGGAGCGGCCCGGCGCAGCGGCGGCTGGGCCTTCGCCGGGGTGCTCCTGATGGCGCACGGAGCGCTGGGACTCGCGTACGACCGCGTACGCGAAGGACGCCCCGGCGCGGACTGACCTCTACTCGTCCTCGTCCTCGTCGTCCAGACGGGCCAGCCAGGTCGCGAGGCGCTCGACCGGCACCTCGAAATCGGGATTCAGATCGACGAACGTACGAAGCTGCTCGGCGAGCCACTCGAAGGTGACCTCTTCCTCGCCTCGCCGCTTCTCCAGCTCCTCGATACCGCGGTCGGTGAAGTACATGGCTCAAGTCTAGAGGCGCCTTCGCGCAGCTCGGGCCGCGTCCTGGCCGATCCACGCCGCATCCGCCGACTACGCCCGTTAATCTGCGGGTAGTTGGCGAACGGGGGGTGTCATGGGTGACAGTGGGTCCCGTATTACGCGCATTGAGCTGCCGGACGGCACGCCGGTCTGGGCCAGGATCTCCGGGGCCGAGGAGCTGACCGGGCCGGCGCCCGGCGGCGGTCCGACCTACACGGACACCGGGTTCGGGGACCTCGCGGACCAGGTGCAGGCCCGGGTCGAGAGCCTGCACTCCGTGGTGACCGGGGTCGCGCGCTCGCTCGCCGTGCCGTTGCGCGCGGTGCGGCCCGACGAGGTGAGCGTCGAGTTCGGCATCGAGCTGACCGCCAAGTCCGGCAAGATCGTCGGGCTGCTCGCGGACGGCGAGGCCAAGGGCGCCATCACGGTCACGCTCACCTGGAGCGGCGGTGGGCCGCCCGTCGACGCGCCCCCGCCCGCTCCCGTACCCGCGCAGACGGCACCGCCGGACCCCGTGCCCTTCGCGCCCCCCGCACCCCCGCC
Source organism: Streptomyces sp. SAS_281 (assembly GCF_052542855.1). Taxonomy (NCBI): domain Bacteria; kingdom Bacillati; phylum Actinomycetota; class Actinomycetes; order Kitasatosporales; family Streptomycetaceae; genus Streptomyces; species Streptomyces sp. SAS_281. The sequence continues at coordinate 53,959 of NZ_JBMNDO010000046.1, read as the reverse complement.
CCCCGCCCCGCCGGGCGCCGGCGCACCTCCCGGCTACCCGCCCGCCGGGGCACCCCCCGGCGCACCGGCACACCCCGGCGGTGCGGACGACACCGACGGCGGCGGCGCATGACCTTCGGGGAACAGGGGGGCGCAGAGGGGGCCCTCGGCCCCGCCCAGGCTGCCCTCATGGACCTCGTCCAGGACGCCACCGTACGCATCCATCGCCCGCCGTCCGGGTATGCCCAGGACGGGCCGGAAGGGGACTTCCTGGGCAGCGGATTCTTCGTCGCACCCAGCTGGGTCCTCACATGTGCGCACGTGGCGATGCGGGGGGAGGGGGGCATGGTGGCCGTGTGGTTCAAGGGGGACCGCTACAGCACGGACCTGACCGAGGTGCCGGGCAGGGTCGTCGCCGCCCTGCCCGGCACCCGGCCCCCGGGCCCCGGCGGCTGGCCGGCCCCCGACCTCGCGCTCATCCAGCTCCAGCGCCCCGTCGAACACCCCTGCGTGTACGTCACCGAGCGGTCCGAGGCGATGCTCCGCAGCCGCGAGGTCCGCTGCGTGGGCTGGGCCCCCGTCCAGGGCGGCGGCCTCCAGAACCGCAGCGGCGTCTGCGTCGTCAAGGGCTCGTACGGGGGATCGGGCGACGCCGAGCAGGTCGTCAGGATCGACGGCGACTGGGTGGAGCTCGGCATGTCCGGCGGCCCGCTGGTCGACCTGGCGCGGGGCGAGGTCGTCGGCGTGATCAAGTCGCAGATCAACGGCCACCAGGGCGGCACCGCCGTCGGCGTCGAGCGGCTGCGCACCCTGGAGGTGCCGGCCGGGCCCGTCGAGACCGAGACCGACGACATATACCAGTCCGTCTTCCACGCCCACGACCGCTACCACGCCGACCGGCACACCAGCTCCGCCGGGACCGAGCGGACCTGGACCGACGCGCAGAGCGATCTGCCCGACCCGCCCGGCGGCATCCTCGGCCCCAAGCTGCGCGCCGAACTCCTCGGCCGGCTCGCCGAGCTGCCGCCCCCGGCGAGCACCCGGTCGCTGCTGACGCTGCTCGACCGGCTGCCCGGGGTGTACGCCCGCGACCACCGCCCGGCCCCGCGCGGCTGGCGCGACGGACTCGGCGCGCTGTACGACGCCCGCGCCCGCGACCGTGAGGCCCGGTTCGAACTGATCGTCCGCTACTGCATGGGCGTCCTCGCCGCCGACCGCCCCTGCGGCCAGCTCTCCGTGCGCAACGCCAAGGCGCTCTGGGGCTGGGTCAAGCGCATCGCCGACACCGAACTGCCCCGCGACCTGCGCCGCCGGCTCGACGTGGAGTGGGCCGAGATCCGGCTCCGGCTGGAGCAGAACCGCCAGCGGGCCGCCCGCGCCCCGGCGGGCGACCCCGTCCTCTACGGCGAACGCGACTGCGTCGTGCTCCACGTGGACCTCCAGGGCTGGGCCCGCGACCAGTACGACTGGCGGGTCGCCGTGGACCGCCGGGCCGGCGAGGTGGAGCCCGTGGACGAGGACAGCCGCGGCGCCGCGCTCGGCACCGTCCCGGACCGGCTCGCCGCCGCGCTGACCGAGGCGTTCCGGCGGTGCGACGAACCGGGCAGCCCCGCTATGCTCCAGGTCGTCGTCGCGCCCGCGCTCTTCGGCCTACCGGTGGACGACTGGGTGCTGCCGCCGTCCGGGCTGCGGCTCGGAGCCGTCCGCCCGGTGGTGCTGCGCAGCCCGTACCAAGCCCCGGCCGACGAGCGGCCGGCCCGGTGGGACGCGGGTCTCGCGGCCGCCATCCGGGCCGAGGTGGTCGACTGCGAGGACGAATTGCGGGTACGTGTACCGGAGTCGGCGCGGCTGCGCGGCCTGGCCCACGGGACCGTGCCCGTCCTGTGCCGCTACGGCAACCCGGACCCCGACGTGACGGCCGGGGTGGTGCGGCTGCTCGACAGCGGCTTCGGCGTGGCGCTGCTCCAGCGGCGCACGGCGGAGGGCGACACGGTCTGCAAGGAGTTCCACCGGCGCGTGGCTGAGGCGGTGTCGGACACCCGCACCCACGACCGGCTGCCGTGGAAGATCCACGAACTGAGACGCGGGGTGAGCGCGGGGCGGACGGAGATGTACTGGTCCGCCGGCGCGGCCCTCTACTACGACGATCCGCACCGTCCGCTGCCGGGCTCCGACTTCCTGGAGGCGCCGTGAGCCACCGCGCAACGCATCAGCCGTGTAAGCGAACTGGTCTTCCCCTTACGGGTGTTGAGCCGGATCGATACGGTAGGGCACGTCCGACGCAGGCCGCCCCTGGCGGACGAGTGACAACGAGGGACACGCTATGAGTGAACCGAGCGAGTGGCTCATCTACCGGGGCATCGGCGAACCGCACGACGAGGTGCCCCAGCTGCCGCCCCCGCCGCCCTGGCGCGACTTCACCGGAGGCCGCGGGCCCGGCGGGACGGACGGCGGCGAGTCCGCCGACCGCAGGCTCGGCATCCCCGGACGCGTCGCGGAGGAGCACCGGCCCGGCGCCGAGGAACTGGAGATGATCAACGCCGCGCTGTACCTGCGGCGCCCCCTGCTCGTCACCGGGGACCCGGGCGCGGGGAAGAGCACCCTGGCCCACTCCGTGGCGCGGGAGCTGGAGCTGGGCAAGGTGCTGCGCTGGCCCGTGGTCAGCCGCACCACACTCCAGGACGGCCTCTACCACTACGACGCCATCGCCAGGCTCCAGGACGTCCAGATCGCCTCGCACGCGGCGGCCGGCGGCGCGGCCGGGGCCGACGCGGCACAGAGCGTGGGCAGTTACATCCGGCTCGGCCCGCTCGGCACCGCGCTGCTGCCCTCGGACCGCCCGCGCGTCCTGCTCATCGACGAGCTGGACAAGAGCGACATCGACCTGCCGAACGACCTGCTGAACGTCCTGGAGGAGGGCGAGTTCGCCATCCCCGAGCTGGAGCGGATCGCCGACCGGCTGCCCGACGGCGAGGCGGACGTGCTGGACCACGACGGCAACAAGGTCCGCATCAAGGGCGGCCGGGTGCAGTGCCGGGCCTTCCCCTTCGTCGTGCTCACGAGCAACGGCGAGCGGGACTTCCCGGCCCCGCTGATGCGCCGCTGCATCCACCTGGAACTCGGCCGCCCCGACCACAAGCGCCTCGCCTCCTTCGTCAAGGCCCACCTGGGCGAGGAGGCCGCCCGCGCCAGCGACGACCTGATCGCCCACTTCCTGGAGCGGTCCCGAACCGAACTCCTCGCCACCGACCAGCTGCTGAACGCGATATACCTCACGCACGCCGCGGCACCGGCGGGCCGGGACCGGCTCGCCGACCTGCTCATCCAGCGACTCGACCGGCCGAGGTGAGGATCTGATGTCCGGTGCGGCGGACGAGAACGGTGGCGGCGGCCCAGGCGCCCCGGAGCTCCACGACGGCGGGTTGCTGCCCGAGCTGGTCGCCCGGCTGCGCGGCGCGGGCCTCGACCCCGACGTCGAGCAGCTCTGCGACGCCCTCTGGCTGGCCCGGTGGACCCGCGGCGCGTCCGCGTCCGGGGAGGAAGCCGCCCCGGACGCCGCGCGCCGCCCCGGCCACCACCCCTCCGACGACCGCCCCGGCCCCCGTCGCGCCCCCGATCCCGACGTCCGCACCCCGGACGCGGACCGGGCCGGCCGGCGCGAGGAGGCACCCGCGCCGGGGGACGGCGAGCGGATCTCCCTGCACCCCGTCCCCGGCCGTACGCGGCCCGGTGACCCGGACGCGGCACCGGACCCGGAGGACATCCGGCCCGGCGCGGACGCCCGCGCCGCCGTGCTGCCCCTCGGCGTACCGGCCGCGCCCGTACTGCCCTCGTCCCTCGAACTGACGCGCGCCCTGCGCCCGTTGCAGCGCTACCGCCCGGCCTCCGCGCCGCTGCGCCGCGTCCTGGACGAGACGGCGACCGCCGAACGCAGCGCCCGCGCCGGGGGCGTGGTCATGCCCGTCTTCCGGGGGGTCCGGCGCGGCGACGCCGTCGTGCAGTGCGTGATGGACGCCTCCTCCTCGATGCTGGTCTGGGACCGGCTGTTCGAGGAGCTCCAGCAGATCTTCGCCCAGATCGGCGCGTTCCGCGACGTGCAGATGCGCTACCTGCACCCCGGCCCGGACGGCGGCTGCACGGTCAGCCGCAGCCCCGACCCGGCCGCCGCCCCGCTGCACTCGGCGGACCGGCTCAGCGACCCCACCGGACGCCGGGTGACCGTCGTGGTCAGCGACTGCGCGGGCCCGCTCTGGCGCACCGGACACGCCCACCGGCTGCTGCACCAGCTCGCCCGGCTCGCCCCGGTCGCCGTGCTCCAGCCGCTGCCGCAGCGCATGTGGAACCGGACCAGGCTGCCGGTCACCTTCGGCTCGCTGACCCGGGGCGAGGGCCCCGCCGGGGCCACCCTCCTCAAGGTCACCGGCGACGCCGGGACGGGCCCCGCCCACCCGGGCGCCCTCGCCGTGCCGGTGCTGCCGCCGCTCGCGGACGCGCTCGCCGCCTGGGCCCGGCTGCTCTCCGGCACCGGGGCGGCCTCCGTCCCGGGCGCGGTCGGCTGGGTCCGGGCCGACCAGCCGGCGGCCGCCGCCCGCCGCCCGGGCGACCGGCCGTCCTCGCTGCAACTGGTCAGCCGGTTCCGCTCGACGGCCTCCCCGGCCGCCGGACAGCTCGCCGTGTACCTCGCGGCGGCCCCCCTCTACCTGCCCGTGATGCAACTCGTCCAGCGCACGATGCTGCCCCAGTCCGGCCCCTCCGAACTCGCCGAGGTCCTGCTCAGCGGACTCCTCAGGCGGGCCGAGGGCGGCACCGGGCGCGGGCAGTGGTTCGCCTTCGAGCCGGACGTCCAGGAAGCACTGCTCGGCCCCCTCGGCCGCGACGAGGCCCTTCTCGTACTCAAGCACTGTTCGCAGTACATAGAGCAGCGGTTCGGCAAGGGCGGACCCAACTTCCCGGCCCTGGCATACGCCCAGCTCGGCGACGGCACCACACGCGACGCCGGGCACCGCACCCCGTGGCCCGTCCCGGGCGCGGCGGGCACCCCGCCGGACGCGGAAGACGCCGACGACAGTGAGGAGAACGAGGGGAACGGGGGGAACGAGAGACCCGGGGGTCCGCGCGTCCCCCATGCCTTTGCCGAAGTCGCAGCACGCGTACTGGAGCGATTCATGCCCGTACCCCCACGATTCGTCACCCGAGAGCCCAAGACGTCCGGAACCCCCCAGGCCGCCGGCCTCGCCGTGCGCCGCGCACGGGAACTCGTGCGCCACTTCGAGGCCGACAAGATGGTGCAGCGCCTGATCGACGCCGTGCAGCTGCTCAGAGGCGCCGCCGAGCACGGCCCGGCCCCCGCCGACGACGACACCGAACTCTGGGCGGAGTACGCGCGCTGCGTGCTGCGTTTGTGGGAGGTCCAGGGCGGCGCCGACCTGCTCGACGAGGCCGAACGAGCCGCCGAACGGGCCGCCGCCCGCCCCGGTGCCGTACGCGAACGCGCGGTGCTCGCCAAGGTGCTGCACGCGGCCGCCGACGACCGGCGCAGGCGCGGCGACCGGCGCGGCGCGCTGGAGCTGCTGCGGCGCGCCGACCGCGAGTACACCGCGGCCTGCGCCAGCCCGGGCCTGGAGCCCGGTGAAGCCCTCCGCCTCACCCTGGAGCGGGTGCGGGCCCTGGAGGCGCAGTGGCGGCTCGACGGCGACACCGCCCTGCTCCAGAGCGCCTGCGGGATGCTGGAGGCGTTCGCCGACGCCTGGCCCGACCAGGAGAACCGCCCCGCCGTCCTGCCCCTCCAGCACGGACGCACCCTCCTGAAGCTGGCGCGCGCCACCCAGGACGGCGAACAGTCCCGCGAGTACGCCCGGCAGTCGGCCCGGTCCCTGCGCACCGCGTTCGCCCAGGGCACCGGGCACACCATGGGCACCGAGACCCGCATCGTCCTGGACCTGGTGGACGCGCTGCTCACCTCGGGCGCCGAACCGGAGGAGGCCGCCACCCTCACCGCCCAGTCGCTGGAGACCGTACGCGACCAGCGGCAGCGCGCCCAGCTCCAGACCCGGGCCGGCCGCGTCCGGGTCGCCCGCTACGAACACACCGGCGACCCCGCCGAACTCGTCGCCGCCACCGACTGGTTCGCCCGCGCGGCCCGGGGCATCCCCCGCGACTCCCGCGCCTACACCGACCTGCTCGCCGAGTGGGGCGCCACGCTGCTGCGCCGCGCCGAACTCCCGGACGGCCGCGCGCACATCGGCGCGGCGGTCCGGGTGCTGCGCGACTGCCGCTCCGAGATGCCGGCCGGCGGGGCCCAGCAGTCCGAGCGGCTGCTGATGCTGGGCCGCGCCCTGATGCTGCGCCACCGGGCCACGGCGGACCGGGTCGACCTGCGGGAGGCCGAGTACCTCTTCAAGCTGGCGGCCGAGGAGGCCGTCGCCCCGCTCACCGCCGCCCGCTGCTGGCTGGAGCTGGGCCGGGCCCTCCTCCAGGCCGCCGGCGTCCTCGACCGCCCGGCCCGCCGCGACGAGGCCGCGGAGGCGTTCCGGTCGGCCGCCGACGCGGCCGGCGAGGCACAAACGGAGGTGGAGAGTCCACAACATCTCCAGGAAGCCGTGGAGTTGGCTGCTACAGCCAACCACTGGCGGGGTATGACGTACGAGAGGGCGGGACGCCCCCGGGCCGCGCGCGACGCGTACCGGGCGGCCCGCCAGGAGTGGCGCAAACTGCCGGACACCGGCGGCGCGGCGGGCGAGGCGACCGCCGAGCGGCTGGCGGAGCTGGAGCGGTGAGAGCGGCGCGCTCGAAGGCGAGCGAGGCCGGGCCCCGGCGCCCGCGTGAGGCGGCAGGCGACAGGTCGGATCAGGGATGCGGGACCGGCGGGACGCGCTCGACGACGAGCGGGTCACCGGCCGGCCCGGTGCTGCGGGACGGGGAGGCGTGATGAACGAGTCGACACGGAACGGCGGGGCGGGCGTGGCCGGGGCGGGTGTGGCCGGCACGGGTGAACTGCCGGACCTGCTGGGACTGGACCTGGCGACCCTGCGGACGATGGACCACCCGGTGCTGACCGAGGTGGTGGCGGATCTGCGGGGGCGGGCGGAGCAGCCGAAGGAGATGCTGTGGGGGTTCACCAACGCCTTCTGAGCGTCGTACCGCACGGTTTCGGCCGCGGGTGTGCCCGATCAGGACATCATGGCCCGGGCCGGGCCTGCGTCCGCCGCGCGCCGGGGACACTCACCCCGGGCCGGCAGTGGGGCCATCCCGACCGGCGTACAGCACGGGGGTGCTCGAATGGCTGGACGGACGAGGCCGCGGGGGGAGCGGCCCGCGGGGCCGGCTCCGCGAGGTGATGCCCGTGCGCGCAGCCGTGCGCACCCGGTGCCCTTCGGGCAGTTCATCGTCAAGGTGCACGGCCGCTGCAACCTGGCCTGCCGCTACTGCTACCTGTACGAGGGCCCCGACCGCACCTGGCGCGACCGCCCGTCCGCCGCATCGCCCGCCGTCCTCGACCGGACCGCCGCCCGCATCGCCGAGCACGCTGCTGCCCACGGGCTCGGCAGCGTCGCCCTCGTCCTGCACGGCGGTGAACCCCTGCTCGCCGGGCCGGACCGGCTGGCGGCCCTCGCCGACGCGGTGCGCGAGCGGGTGCCGGCCGGCTGCTCCGTACGCACCACCGTGCAGACCAACGCCACGCTGCTCACGGACGCCGGCATCGCCACCCTCGCCCGGCACGGCATCCGCGTCGGCATCAGCCTGGACGGCGGACTCGCCGCCCACAACACCCTGCGCACCGACCACGCGGGCCGCTCCTCCTGGCCCGCCGCCTCCCGAGGCGCCCGGCTGCTGGCCGACCACCACCCGGAGGCGTACGCGGGCATCCTCACGGTGGTCGACCCGCGCACCGACCCGGTCGAGATGTACGAATCGCTGCTCGCCCTGCGCCCTCCGGCCCTGGACCTCCTGCTGCCGCACGGCAACTGGTCCAGCCCGCCGCCGGGCCTTTCCCCCGCTGCCGGGACCGGGCGCCCCACCCCGTACGGCGACTGGCTGTGCACGGTGTTCGACCGCTGGTGGGGGGCGCCCCGGCGGGAGACCCGCGTCCGGCTGTTCGAGGAGTGCGTCGCGCTGCTCCTCGGGCTGCCCGCCGCGACCGAATCGCTCGGTCTTGACCCCCTCAACGCGGTCGTGATCGAGACGGACGGCTCCATCGAGCAGGTCGACTCGCTCAAGTCCGCGTACGACGGCGCGGCCGCCACCGGCCTCGACGTGTTCCGCCACACCTTCGACGAGGCGCTGCGCCACCCCGGCGTGGCCGCCCGCCAGGCGGGGGCCGGCGCGCTCGCCGCCGCCTGCCGCGCCTGCCCGCTGCTGACCGTGTGCGGGGGCGGCCACTACGCACACCGCTACCGCGCAGACAACGGCTTCCGTAACCCCTCCGTCTACTGCGCCGACCTCGAACGCCTGATCCGCCACGTCGCGGACCGGCTCGCCGACGCAACCGCTGGAGACCCCCCATGAGTGCTGTCGTCCCCGACCACGTCCTGCGCGAACTCGGCCGCACCGAGGGCGACGCCGCATCCCTCGGCCTGCTCGTCCGCGACCAGGACACCCGCCGCCTCATCCTCCTGCGGGCCGTGCTCGACGCGGCGGAGGCCGCCCCGGCCGCCGTGTGCCCGCCGCCGCTGCTGGACCGCCTCCGTGCGGACTGGGCCCTCCTCGAAGCCGCCGAACGCGCGGACCGGGAGGCGCTGCGGACCGTTCTGTTCCACCCCTTGGCGGGGCCGTGGGCGCAACGGCTGCTGGGCGGGCTGACCTCGGATGCCCCGGTCGGGCCGGAGCTCCGCGCCGACCTGTCCCACCTGACGGCGCTGGCCGCTGCGGCGGGCGTGCGGGCGGGGGTGGGGTTCGACGTCCGGCTCACGCCGCGCCGGGGACTGGTCTCCCTGCCCACGCTCGGCGCCGTCCGGTCCGGTACGGGCCCGGTCCGGCTCTCCTGTCGCGAGGACGAGTTGACGTTGTCCCCGCAGGACGGTCCGCGGTTCACGGTCCGCCGCCACTCGGACCGGACCCTGAGCTCGGCCGACCCGCGCTGGCTTCCGCTGCTCGTGCTTCGTCCCCTCGTGCCGGGCAGCGCACCCGTGGCTCTCGACGACGTCGATCCCTATGGCATGGAGGTCGGGGACCGGCCGCCGCACGGGCTCAGCGCGGCCGTGCACGTCGATGACCACGAGCGCAAGGAGTGGGCCGGCGCTTGGTCCGGTCTCGAACCCCTGCTGCGGACAGGCGGCGAACACCGCCTCGCCGAGGCGTCCGCGCTGCTCCGCTGCATGGTGCCTCTCAGGCACCCGTCCGGCTCCGGGGCTGACGGAGAGGGCGCGGCGCACTGCAGCGGGACCAGACGCGAGGCATTCGGGGCCGTGCTCAGCAGCAAGCCCGCCACCGCGGCCTTCTTCGCCTCGACGCTCGTCCACGAGCTCCAGCACACCAAGTTGTCCGCTCTCACGGCTCTGGTGCCGCTCCACCGCGAGGACGCGGCCGAGCGGTACTTCGCGCCCTGGCGCCCCGATCCCCGGCCCTTCGACGGTCTGCTCCAGGGTGCCTACTCACACCTGGCGCTCGCCGACTACTGGCAGCGGTTCGCTCTGCAGGCACACCGGGTCACGCACCTCGACCTGGCATGGGCCGAGCACGCCCGCTGCCGCGAACAGGTCGGCGCCGTTCTGCCTGTGCTGGCGGGCTCGGCGGCGCTCACCGCCGAAGGCCGGACGCTGGTCAACGAGATGATCACCGTTTACCACCGTATGGACGATAATCCGCCCCCCTCGGGGCACCTTGCACGCGCTCAGGCGTACGTGTCCACCGCCAAGGTGATATGGCAGCAGAGGAACGGCTTGCGAAGGCAGTGAGAAGCCTGGGATTCCCGCTGGGGCAGCAGTGCTCCGGTGTATGTTGACAAGGCTCGTATCGAGGCAGGGAGACGGCTGAATGCCCGGAACGCGTAGGCCAGTTGGAGTAGTCGGGGCGAACACCGTCACGATCAGTTTCGCCGGCTTCAACCGCGCCTGGGCGGCGTGGATCGCGGACCGTCTGGAGCGGCGCGGGGTGACGGTCGTCCAGCAGCGCTGGGACCCGCCGGTCTCGGTTCCGCTGGAGGAGGCGCTGCGGGACCTGACGCTGGCGCGCGGTCGGGTCCTGGTGGTCCTCAGTGACTGGTACTTCCAGCTCGGCCCCCGGAGCCACGACGAGTGGAATCGGGCACTGCGCTCCGAAGTCGCGCCGGAACCGGACCGGTTCGCCGCCGTGTGCGTCACCACCTCCGCGCTCCCGGGAGCCACCTCCGCCTTCGGCGCTGCCGACCTCACCAACGTCGGCGCCGAGGAGGCGGAGCGGCGGCTCCTCGTCCGTCTCGGGCTGCCCACCGACCCGCTGCCCCAGGGCACCCCGTCAGGGCCGCGGTTCCCGTCCGACACCCCGCAGGTGTGGGGCGGGGTGCCGCGCCGCAACATCCGCTTCACCGGCCGGGAGCAGTTGCTCACCGACACCTACCGGGCGCTCCAGGAGTCGGGGCCGGGTGCGGGGGTCGTGACCTTGCACGGCATGTCCGGCGTCGGCAAGACCCAACTGGCCGCGGAGTACGTCTACCGCTTCGGCTCCGAGTACGACGTGGTCTGGTGGGTGCCCGCCGACCGGCGCGCGCTCTACCGGCAGAAGCTCGCCGAACTCGCACCCGAGCTGGGCCTGTCCACCGGCGCCGAATACGGCGAACGGCTGCGTGCTGTACGCGACTCGCTCCGCCGGGGCGACCCGCACTCCCACTGGCTGCTGATCCTGGACGGCGCCGACGAGCCCGAGCAGATCTGGGACCTGGTGCCCACCGGGCCCGGGCACGTCCTCATCACCTCCCGTAACCCGGAGTGGAGCGAGCACAACAGCAATCTGGTCGAGGTGCCCGTCTACCGGCGCGACGAGTCCGTCGCCTTCATCCGCCGCCGAGCCCCGCGCCTGACACCGGCGGAGGCCGACCAGCTCGCCGAGGCCCTCGAAGACCTGCCGCTGCTGCTCGACCAGACGGCCGGCTGGCTCAACGACTCGGATCTGTCGGTGGAGGAGTACATCGAACTCCTCGAAGGCGGCATCGATCAGGATGTCGTCAAGGTCTCCGCCGACTTCCCCCTCGCCTTCCAGACCGCCTGGTCGATACTGCTGAACAAGCTCAGGGACACCGTCCCCGAGTCCGTCGACCTGCTGCGCCTCTGCAGTTTCTTCGCACCCGGCTCCATCCCCGTACGGCTCCTGAAGGAGATGCCGCCCGGAGACCTGCCGGAACAGGTCTCCGGGCTGATGAGTGATCCCCTGCTGTGGAACAAGGCGATCAACCAGCTTCGTCAGTACTCCGTGGTCCGACTGGAATCCCATGAATCGGGCATCGATGCGGCATCCTCCGGGGAGTCCATCTACATGCACCGCATGGTCCACCAGATCATCGGGCACGACATGACGGAGGAGAACCGCCAGGAGTTCATCGACGTCGTCCGGCGCGCCCTCGCCGCGGCGGACCCCGGACGCCCCACCGACACCCGCCTGTGGCCCGCGTACGCCGAGATCACACCGCACCTGAAGTGGGCCGACGTACTGAAGAGCGACGACCCGGCCGTGCAGACGCTGGTGCTCAACTGCCTGCGGTACATGTACCTCTCGGGCGAGTACCGGGCCGGCATCAAGCTGGGCGAGCGGGCCATGGCCGCCTGGCGGGAGCTGTTCGGTGAGAACCACCCCAGGCTCTGGGACCTCGGCTACCACTACGCCAACCTCCTGAGGGCCGTTGGTGACTACGCGGCCACCGAGGCCATCGAACGCGCGGCGGTGGAGCATCTGCGCGCCGAGCGCGGCACCCAGGATCTGGAACACCTGCGCGCCTCCGGCGGACTGGCCGCCGACCTGCGTGGTCTCGGCCGCTACGACGAGGCGCTGGAGATCTGCCAGTGGATCCTGGCCGGCTACCACGACCTGCTCGGCGATCAGGACTCGCGCACGCTCAGCGCGCAGAACAACCTGGCCGTGACGCTTCGATTGCTGGGCCGGTACCGGGACTCCCTCGAACTCGACGGGCGCACCCTGGACGCGCGCCGCCAACTGCTGCGCCATCGGCACGCCTGGACCCTCTCCTCCGAGACCAGCTACTCCATCGACCTGCGCCTTCTCGGCCGTTACGGCGAGGCTTTCTCCCTTCAGAACCAGAGCGTCCAAGCGCATCGACGCGTCCTGGGGCCGGACAACCCGCAGACTCTGTGCGCCGAGCACAACCTCGCGCTGTGCCACTATCGCGACGGCGAACGCGCCCAGGCCGCGGCACTGTTCACCCGTGTTCTGGAGCGAGGGGAACGCGTCCTGGGTGAGAGCGACCCACTGACGATGATGTTCGCGGCGGGCCAGAGCTGCTTCGCCCGCGAGCACGGCAACATCGACCAAGCGAGGGCCATAAGCGAGAAGGTGGTGAGCGGCTACGCGGACATGCTCGGCGAGGAGCACCCGTATGCGGCCGGCACCCGGTCCAACCACGCCTTGATCCTGCGCAACGTGGGGGAGCGGGAGCACGCCCACGTGCTGCTGGAGGAGGCGCTGGCCGGCATGACTCAGGCCGTCGGCGAGCACCATCCCTGGACGCTGGGCTGCGGCATCAACGCCTCGGCGCTGCGGAACCTCGTGGGCGACCCCGAGGGGGCGGCCGCGCTGACGGAGTCCGTCATCACCCGCGCCGTGGAGGTCCTGGGCCGGACCCACCCGCTGACGCTGTCCGCCCGCATCGCCCACGCCGCCGACCTGCGCGGTCTACGCGACCGGCAGAAGGCCGAGAAGATCGAGAACGAGGCCCTGGAGGACTTGGCGGCAACCCTCGGCGCTCAGCACGTCCACACCGTCTCGGCCCGCTCCCGGAACCGTCCTTACTGGGACTTCGAGCCTCTGACCACCTGATGTGGCGGCATTGATGACTGCCGCTCAGTAGCCGTTCCGTGCAAACTGGTTGAGATCCGTTCGGGGGCGATGATGACAGTTGTGGTGGGTCCAGCGGCACCCGGTGAAGACGGTCCGATACCGGTGGTCGTGGACGCCGAGGCGTTCACGACCACCGGTCCTCCCGTCACCGACGCCGACTCCCTCTACGGAAGCGAGGAGACCCGGGACGGTGCCGGGGCCGGACGCCGGGCGCTCGGGGCGGCGCAGGATCTGTACGGGGACGGCCTCGACCTCGCCCGGCGCTGCGCCTCCCAGGCGATGCGCAGGCTGGGCGACCTCGGGGACGGGCTGCGGCCCGACGAGATCGAGCTCCAGGTCGGCATCACCTTCGAGCGGGGATGGCCGCGGTGGTGAAGGCCGGGGCCGAGGCGCAGATCCAGGTCACCTTCCGCTGGCAGCCGGGCCGCGAGGAGCAGGCGTCCACGGTGGTGGCGCCCTCGTGAGCGACGCGGCGGCCGAGGCGTTACCCGCGCCGATCCTCCCGTACAGCCGCATCGTCGGGCAGGACGAGCTGAAGCTGGCCCTGGAGCTGAACTTCATCGCACCGGCCATCGGCGGCGTCCTCATCGCGGGCCGGCGCGGCACGGCCAAGTCCACCGTCGTGCGGGCCTTCGCGCTGATGACCGGCGGGTGCCTGCCCGTGACCCTGCCGATCAACGCGACCGACGATCGGGTGCTGGGCGGCTGGGAGCTGGACGCCCTGATGCACGGAGAGGCGCGGCGGCAGCCCGGCCTCCTGGAGGAGGCGCACCGGAAGGGGCTGCTGTACGTCGACGAGGTCAACCTCCTGGACGACCACATCGTCAACATCATCCTCGACGTCGTCTCCACCGGTGTCCTGTCCGTGCAGCGGGAGGGCATCGACACCGAGGCCCATGTCTCGTTCGGGCTCGTCGGCACGATGAACCCGGAGGAGGGCAGCCTGCGGGCCCAGCTCCTCGACCGGTTCGGGCTGATGGTGACCGCCTCCGAGCTGGACATCGAGGAACGGCACCGGATGATCACCACAGTGCTCGCCTTCGAGGAGGAACGTCTCGTCGCAGGCTCCGCCTGGTTACGGGCTGCCGAGGACGAGAACAGGCGGCTGCGGGACGCCCTGACCGCCGCCCGGGAACGGCTGACCGTGGTCCGGCTGGATCCGGATATCAGCAGGCTCTGCGCCGAGGCCGCCGCCCGCACCGGGGCTGTCGGCCAGCGGGGCGACCTGCTGGTGGCCAAGGCGGCCCGCGCGCTCGCCGCGAGGGACGGTGCCCGGTCCGTGGAGCGTTCCCACGTACGCCGTGTGGTGCCGCTCGCCCTGCGCCACCGCAGGCCCGATTCGGTCCACGGACCCGAGCCGGCCTGGGGGCAGGAAGAGGAATCCGCGCTGGACGAGCTCTTCGGCTGACATGGGGATGCCGGTGCGACCGACAGGCGGCCAGGAGCCGGAGGGGGTCCTCCGGCTCCTGCTCACCGTGCTCGTCTCCGCCGCGCTGGAGCCCTCGCTCGCCGGAGTCCTGCTCTTCGACCTCCCGCCTGAGCACCTGCCGGTCGTCTCGCGGACGTTCGCCCAGCTCCTCGGCCGCTCGTGCGGGACGCCGGACGACCGTCCCGCGCCCCGGACCGTGCTGGACTCCGCCACGGTGGACGAGGACCTGTGGATACGGCCCCGGGTGCGCCGGGGCCCGGAAGGCATCGGGTTCACCTTCGGGCCCGGGCCCCTGGCCGAGCCGGACGGCGGCCCCCAGCTCGTCGTCGTCCCCGACCTCGCCCGGCTCAGCGTCCCCGGCCTGCGCGCCGCCGTCCAGCTGCTCGGCTCGGACACCGCCGCCCTGGAGCACTCCGGCATCCGGCACCACTGGCGGCCCCGCGCACGCTGGCTGGCCTGCTGCCGGTCCGAGGACGCCGCGCTGCTCTCCCCACACCTCCTGGACCGCTTCGCCCTGCGCCTCGCTGTCCCGGACCTGCGCCCGCGCCTCGGACCGGACCCGCTTGGCCCGCTCCCCGCCGGCTGGGCGGCGGCCCTCGCACCGGACACCCCCCGGCCCCGCCTCGCGCTCACCGGTGAAGCGGCCTCGGCCGTGCTGGACCTCCTGGACGAGCAGGAGGGCGGCGGCAGCCGGCGCGCGCTCGCCCTGGCCCGCATCGCCCGCGCCCTGGTGCGCCTCGACAGCCACGAGGAGGCCGAGGGCGCCCGCCCCGACGTCCCCCG
Source organism: Streptomyces sp. SAS_281 (assembly GCF_052542855.1). Lineage (NCBI taxonomy): Bacteria > Bacillati > Actinomycetota > Actinomycetes > Kitasatosporales > Streptomycetaceae > Streptomyces > Streptomyces sp. SAS_281. The sequence continues at coordinate 38,787 of NZ_JBMNDO010000046.1, read as the reverse complement.
CCCCGACGTCCCCCGCCCCGACGCCTCTCGCCCCGAAGCCCCCGCCCCCCTCCCCGTAACCCCCGACCACGTCGACCGCGCCGCGCGGCTCATCCGGCTCCGGGCCCCGCACCGGCCGGAAGCGCGGCCGGAGCACGTCCCGGAACGTGAGCTGTCCGGGTCGCCGGACGCGGGTCGTCCGCTGCCCCGCCCGGAGCCCCCGCGCGGTGCGGAGCAGGAGGCCGAAACCGGTGTCCCCGTGCACGGACCGGAATCCGCGCAGCCGCTGGGCCCGGCGGAGGCGCCCGGGGAGCCGTCACCGGCCGCTAACCTCCCGTACCCGGAGGATGTGGCGGGGCCCGGGAGCGGCGAGGCCACGCTGCGGGTGCCGGCCCGGCGCGACGCGGGGGCGCGCGCCTCCCGGGGACCGGTCATCGGGGTGCGGCGCGCCCGCGACCTGTGGGATCTGGCCCCGGTCCGCACCGCGATGGAGGCCGCGAAGTACCGGGCCGTCCGGGGCGGCGCGGGAGGCCCGCTGGTGATCGCCCCGCCGGACCTGCGCGGCTATGTCCGGGCCCCGGAGCCCGTACGGATGCTGACCGTCGTCCTCGACCACACGTGCCGGGGCGGCTGGGACTGGTATCCGGCCCTCGAACCGTTCCTGCGCTGGGCCTACGTCACCCGGGCCTCCGTCCATGTGGTCGAGGTCGGCGGCGGGGGCGAGCCGGACGAGTTCCGGGCCCGCGCGTTCACCGCCCGTTCCACCCGGGACCCGCGCATCGCCGCGGCGCTGGCCCGGCGCCCCGGACGGGCGACGCCGCTCGCCCACGGCCTTGACCTGGCCGGGCAGGCGCTGCGGCGGGCCTTCCGGCACCACAGCGCCGGACTGGTCGAAGCGCTGCTGGTCGTCGCCACCGACGGCCGGGGCAATGTGCCGCTTGCGGTGAGCCGCAGCGGCCGGCCGGTCCGCGGTCCGGTGCGCCGTACGGGCGTCGACGACGCCGTGGCCGTGGCGGCCCACATCCGCGCCCTGGGCCGCAGCCGCCTCCGCAGCGTGGTCGTGGACCCCGGCCGGCCCCCCTACACCCGGCTTCCGGCCGCCCTGGCCGAGGCACTGGGCGGCGGGGTCGTCGGACGGACCGACGACGCGGACGCCCCCGGGGCCCCGGACCGGCAGGAACACCATGGCTGACGGGCGGCTCCGGCTGATCAGGAGCGTGGTCGCCTCCGCCGCACAGGCGCTGCCCGGCCCGCGCTCCCCGGCGCCACGCCCCCCGGAACCACGCGGCCTGGGCGCCGCGCCCGTGGATGCGGCCCGCCCGCCCGACACGGCGTACGCCCGCATCCGGGTCGGGCGCCACCACACCGGGGCCGGCGCCCCCGACGCGTTCGGGATCGAGGCGTGGTGCGCGGGCGTCGACCACCTCCCGTACACCACGGGCCCCGGCCAACTCCGGCCTGCGGACATCGGGTTCGGGCACGCGCGCCGGGGCGGCACCCCGCCCTCCGAGCTCTTCCGGTCCATCCGGCGCTGGTCGGGGTACCAGCACCGGCTGACGGACTGGATCAACCGGTGCCGACGGGTCCACGGCGACGCCCTCCAGATCGTCGTCCTGGACCAGACCGGCTTCGAGCTGCCCTGGGAGGCCCTGGACCTGCCTCCCGTGCCGGGTGCCGGGCTGCGCGGCGGCCCGCTCGGCGCGCTCGTGGACGTGGCGCGCTGGCTGGACGACTTCCCGGACCGGCCGGTCGCCCCCGACGGCCGGGTCCTCAGCTTCTTCCACACCGACATGACCCGTGACCAGGAGTTCTTCCACCCGTACGAACACCGGCCGCACTTCGGTATCGAGAGCTTCCTGAACAACCTGGACGACCTCGCCGAGCAGCGCACCGGCCTGGTGTACATGGGCTGCCACGGCACCTTCGACCAGGAACTCAGCAAGCTGACCCTGGGCGGCGGCACCTGGGCCGACTACCACGACCTCGACATGCGCCTCCTGGGCCGCGACGAGGCCCTGGTCTGCCTCAACGCCTGCCATTCCGGACGCTTCCTCGACTACGGCGGCGACGGCAGGCAGTACCTGCGCGGGTTCACGCAGATCTTCCTGCGCAACGGCGCGGGCGGCTGCATCGTCTCCGCCGGCGCGGTCGGCGACCCCGAGGCCCGGGTGATGATCCGCCGCATCGTCGACAGCGTGACCGAGGACCCCGACCGGCCCGTCTCCGGTGCGCTCCGGGCCTTCCGCGCGCAGGTCCACGACACCTTTCTCGCGGGCGGCGGGGTCCCGATGATGGTCAAGGACGACGGCACCTTCGACGCGGACCGGCAGCGGAACGTGCTGCGGCTCCTGTACAGCCTGATGTTCCAGTACTACGGCCATCCGCTCAGCACCCTGCGCCTCACCACGCGCCGGCCCGGCGCTCCCGTACCGGCCGAAGCGGGTGGGCGGCCATGACCGGTGACGAACGCCCGCTGCTGATCGAGCCCGTCGTGGGCTGGCTCTCCGAGGTGGAGCCGGGCCTCGTCCAGTGCGTCAGCGTCGACCTGCGCGGCCCGCTCGACGCCCACGGGGACACGGACGGCGACGCCTGGCCGTACGACGAGGAGGAGCTGACGTTCAGCGTCGCCCTGGAAGGCGCGCCGCACTTCGTCTGCGAGGCGGTCGAGGACCCCGGGCTCGTCCTGCACCGCTTCGGCGGTACGTACGGGCCCGCGACGTTCCTCGTCACCGCGGGGCCCTCGGCCGGCCCCGGCGTGCTGCGGCTGACCATCTTCAATCAGTGGGGCGCCTCGGTCCGAAAGGCCGAACTGCCCTGTGCCATCACGGAGTCGGCCGACGCCGGGGCGGTGGTACGGGGCACGGTCGCGGCCCGCCGGGATCCGTCGGCCGCGCGGCCCGGGTCCCCGCGGCCCGACGCGGGGGTCACCATCAGCTCCGCCGGGTACAACCGGGCCTGGGCGGAGTGGATCGGGGACCGGCTGAGGCGGCGCGGGGTGCCGGTGGTCCAGCGGGACTGGGATCCGGCGCCGGAGGAACCGCTGGAGGAGGCGCTGCGGGACCTGACGCTCGCGCCCGGGCGGGTGCTGGTGGTCCTCAGCGACTGGTACTTCCAGCTCGGGCCCCGGAGTCACGAGGAGTGGGACCGCGCGCTGCGCTCCGAAGTCGCCCCCCACGCGGACCGGTTCGCCGCCGTGCGCGTCACCACGTCCGCGCTTCCGGACGCCGCGACCGTCTTCGGTGCCGTCGACCTGGCCGACGCGGACGCCGAGGAGGCGGAGCGGCGGCTCCTCGCCCGGCTGGGACTGCCCACCGACCCGCTGCCCCCGGACCCGGCCGCCCCGGGGCGGCCGCGCTTCCCCGCGAGCCTGCCCGCCGTGTGGGGCGGGGTGCCGCGCCGCAACATCCGCTTCACCGGTCGCGAAGAGCTGCTGTCGACCGTCTACGAGGAATTCCACCGGGGCGAGCCGGGGCGGGGGCGGGTCGTCCTGCACGGCATGCCCGGCATCGGCAAGACGCAGTTGGCGGCGGAGTACGTCTACCGCTTCGGCTCCGATTACGAGGTCGTCTGGTGGGTGCCCGCCGACCGGCGCGCGCACTACCGGCAGAGGCTCGCCGAACTGGCTCCGGCACTCGGCCTGTCGACCGGCGACGAGTACGGTGAACGGCTCCGAGCCGTACGCGAGGCGCTGGGCCGGGGCGAGCCGTACCCCCAGTGGCTGCTGATCCTGGACGGGGCGGACGATCCCGAACAGCTGTGGGACCTGGTGCCTCCGGGGCCCGGACACGTGCTGATCACCTCCCGGAACCCGGAGTGGGCCGAGCGCGGCGGCCGGATCCTCGAAGTACCCGCCCACGCACGCGAGGAGTCGGTCGCCTTCCTGCGTCGCCGGGCGCCCCGCCTCACCACCACCGAAGCCGGCCGGCTCGCCGAGGCGCTGGAGGACCTCCCCCTCCTGCTCGACCAGTCGGCGGGCTGGCTGAACGAATCGGCCATGCCGGTCGAGGAGTACATCGGACTGCTCGAAGAGGGCGCCGACCAGGACGTGGTCAGGGTGTCCGCCGACTTCCCGCTCGCCTTCCGGACCGCCTGGTCGATCCTGCTGAACAGGCTGCGCGAGACCGCTCCGCAGGCCGTCGGACTTCTGCACCTCTGCTGCTTCTTCGCACCCGGCGCAGTTCCAGTACAGCTGCTCAGGGCCGTACCGCCTGAGGTACTGCCCCCCGGTTACGCCCGTCTGGTGCGCGATCCGCTGATGTGGAACGACGCGATCCGCCACCTGCGGCGGTTGTCCGTCATCCGCGTGGAGTCCCGGGGGAGCGACGAGTCGGTCCACCTGCACCGCATGGTCCACCAGATCATCCGCAAGGACATACCCGAGCGGGAGCGGGGGGCGTACGCCGAGGGGGCCGCCCGGGCGCTCGCCGCCGCCGACCCGGGCGACCCCTCCGACCCGCGCCACTGGCCCGCGTACGCCGCACTCACCACCCACCTCGAATGGGCGGAGGTGCTGGACAGCACGGACCCACAGGTGCACCAACTGGTCCTCGACTGCCTGCGTTACATGTACCTCTCCGGCGAGTACGGCAGCGGCATCCGGTTCGCCGCGCCGGCGATGCGGTCCTGGGAGAGAGCCCTCGGCGCCGCCGACCCCCGGATCTGGGCCCTGCGCCACCATTACGCCAATCTGCTGCGGGCTCTCGGCGACTACCGGAACAGCGCGAAGGTCGAGCGCGCCACCGCGGACTTCCTGGCGGCCGAGCGCGGCGAACTGGACCTGGACCATCTGCGGGCCGCCGGCGGACTCGCCGCCGACCTGCGCGGACTCGGCCGCTACCAGGAGGCGGCGGAGCTGTCCGCGTCGATCCTGGAACGCGACCGCCGGCTCCTCGGCCCGGAGGACCCGCGCACCCTCAACGCGGAGAACAACCTCGCCGTCTCGCTGCGGCTCCTGGGACGGTACGGGGACGCGCTCGCCCTGGACGAGCGCTGCCTCGAACTCCGCCGGGCTGTGCTGTCGCCGGACGCGCCACCGGCGCTGTACTCGGAGATCAACCTCGCCATGGACCTGCGGCTCCTCGGCCGGTACCGGGAGGCGGAACACGCGCTGCGGGAAACGGTCGACCACCATCTGCGGGTGCTGGGGGGCAACGCCCCGCAGACCCTCCGCGGCCGGTACCACCTGGCGCTGTGCCAGTACGCGATCAGGGGCGCCCCGGCCGTGCTAGCGGACCTGGACCGCATCAGGCGGGACGCCCTGCGGACCCTGGGCGAGTACGCCCCGCTCACCCTCCTGATCAGCACCGGAACCGCGACCGTGCAACGGGAGGCGGGCGACCCCCGCGAGGCCCTGGAGCTCCATGAGCAGGTGGTGGCCGGCTACACGCGGATGCTGGGCCACGAGCACCCGTACACCATCGGTACACGGGGGAACCTGGGGCTGATGCGGTGGACGGCCGGGGACCGGAGCGGCGGGGCCGAGGACATCGAGCAGGCGTGCGTCCGGATGGCGGGGGCCGTCGGTGTGGACCACCCCTGGGCGATCGGCTGGGCGTTCAACCATGTGCTGGTGCTGCCCCGGGACGCGTATCCGCCGGGGCGCGGGAACAGCGACCGGGCCGAGGCCGTGCTGGGGCCCGGCCACCCGCTGGCCGTGGCCTGCCGCCGGGCGTCCGAGGCCGGTCCGGGGGGTGTGCTGCCCCGGTTCTGGCCCTTCGAACCGCTCGTCACCTGAGCCCGTACGCCCGAGGGGCCCGCCCCGCGCGTGAGCGCGGGACGGGCCCCTCCGGGGTACAGGCTGTCGGTCAGGCTTCGAAGACCTCGTTGACCAGCTGGGTCTGCTCCGCCTGGTGGCGCTTGGCCGAGCCGACCGCCGGGGACGAGCCGTGCGGGCGCGAGATGCGGCGCAGGCGCTCGCCGTGCGGGACGTCCGCGCCGACGGCCAGGTCCAGGTGGTCGATCAGGTTCAGGGCGATGAACGGCCAGGCGCCCTGGTTGGCCGGCTCCTCCTGGGCCCACAGGTACTTCGCGGCGTTCGGGTACTTGGCGATCTCGGCCTGGATCTCGGCACCCGGCAGCGGGTACAGGCGCTCCAGACGGATGATCGCGGTGTCCGTGACGCCCCGCTTCTCGCGCTCGGCCTCCAGGTCGTAGTAGACCTTGCCGGCGCAGAAGACGACCTTGCGGACGGCGCTCGGGTCGACCGTGTCGTCGCCGATGACCGGGCGGAAGCCGCCGGTCGTGAACTCCTCCACCTTCGACGCGGCCGCCTTGAGGCGGAGCATCGACTTCGGGGTGAAGACGATCAGCGGCTTGTGGTGCGGGTTGTGCACCTGCCACCGCAGGAGGTGGAAGTAGTTCGACGGCAGGGTCGGCATCGCGACCGTCATGTTGTCCTGCGCGCACATCTGGAGGAAGCGCTCCGGGCGGGCGGACGAGTGGTCCGGGCCCTGGCCCTCGTAACCGTGCGGCAGGAGCAGCGTGACGCCGGAGGTCTGGCCCCACTTCTGCTCGGCCGAGGAGATGAACTCGTCCACGACGGTCTGCGCGCCGTTGACGAAGTCACCGAACTGGGCCTCCCAGATGACCAGCGACTCCGGGCGGGCCAGCGAGTACCCGTACTCGAAGCCCATCGCCGCGTACTCGCTGAGGAGCGAGTCGTAGACGTTGTAACGGGCCTGGTCGTCCGTCAGGTAGAGGAGCGGGGTGTAGTCCTCGCCCGTGACCTGGTCGACCAGGACCGCGTGGCGCTGGCCGAAGGTGCCGCGGCGGCTGTCCTGGCCGGCGAGCCGGACCGGGGTGCCCTCCATCAGCAGCGAACCGATGGCCAGGGTCTCGCCCATGCCCCAGTCGATCGTGCCGTTCTCCACCGAGGCGGCACGGCGCTGCATCTGCGGCATGAGCCGCGGGTGCACGGTGATCGACTCGGGGATGTTGACCTGCGACTCGGCGATCCGCTTGACGACCTCGGTGGTGACCGCGGTGTTCACGGAGACCGGGAAGTGCGCCTGCGGGTCGGAGACGTGTGGCTGCGCGGGCTGCGAGGTGGCCTCGCGGACCTCGGCGAAGACCTTCTCCAGCTGGCCCTGGAAGTCCTGGAGCGCCTGCTCCGCCTCTTCCAGGGTGATGTCGCCGCGACCGATGAGGGACTCGGTGTAGAGCTTGCGCACCGAGCGCTTCTTGTCGATCAGGGTGTACATCTGCGGGTTGGTGAACTCCGGGTTGTCGCCCTCGTTGTGACCGCGGCGGCGGTAGCAGATGAGGTCGATCACGACGTCCTTGTTGAACGCCTGGCGGAACTCGAAGGCGAGCCGGGCGACCCGGACGACGGCCTCGGGGTCGTCGCCGTTGACGTGGATGATCGGCGCCTCGATCATGCGCGCCACGTCGGTGGCGTACATCGAGGAGCGCGAGGACTCCGGGGCGGCGGTGAAGCCGACCTGGTTGTTGATCACCACGTGCACGGTGCCGCCGGTGCGGTAGCCGCGCAGCTGCGACATGTTCAGCGTCTCGGCGACGACGCCCTGGCCGGCGAAGGCCGCGTCGCCGTGCAGGGCGACGGGCAGGACGGTGAAGTCCGTGCCGCCCTTGTTGATGATGTCCTGCTTGGCGCGGGCGATGCCCTCCAGGACCGGGTCGACCGCCTCCAGGTGCGAGGGGTTGGCGGCCAGCGAGACCTTGATCTGCTCGCCGTCCAGGCCGGTGAAGGTGCCCTCGGCGCCCAGGTGGTACTTCACGTCGCCGGAGCCGTGCATCGAGCGCGGGTCGAGGTTGCCCTCGAACTCGCGGAAGATCTGGGCGTACGACTTGCCCACGATGTTCGCGAGGACGTTCAGGCGGCCGCGGTGGGCCATGCCGATGACGACCTCGTCCAGACGGGCCTCGGCGGCGGAGTCGATGACCGCGTCGAGCAGCGGGATGACGGACTCGCCGCCCTCCAGCGAGAACCGCTTCTGGCCGACGTACTTGGTCTGGAGGAACGTCTCGAACGCCTCGGCGGCGTTGAGCCGGCGCAGGATGCGCAGCTGCTCCTCGCGCTCGGGCTTGGGGCGCGGGCGCTCCACCCGGTCCTGGAGCCACTTGCGCTGCTTCGGGTCCTGGATGTGCATGAACTCGATGCCGGTGGTGCGGCAGTACGACTCGCGCAGGACGCCGAGGATGTCGCGGAGCTTCATCATCGACTTGCCGGCGAACCCGCCGACCGCGAAGTCCCGCTCCAGGTCCCACAGGGTGAGGCCGTGCTCGGTGATGTCGAGGTCGGGGTGCTTGCGCTGGTGGTACTCCAGCGGGTCGGTGTCGGCCATGACGTGGCCGCGGACCCGGTAGGAGTGGATCAGCTCGAAGACCCGCGCGGCCTTGGTGACGTCGTCGTCGTGCGAGGCGTCGATGTCCTTGAGCCAGCGGACCGGCTCGTAGGGGATGCGCAGCGCCTTGAAGATCTCGTCGTAGAACTCGTTCTCGCCGAGCAGCAGCTGGGAGAGGATGCGCAGGAACTCGCCCGACGCGGCGCCCTGGATGACCCGGTGGTCGTACGTCGAGGTCAGGGTCATGACCTTGGAGATGCCCAGCTTGTTCAGGGTGTCCTGCGAGGTGCCCTGGAACTCGGCCGGGTAGTCCATCGCGCCGACGCCCATGATGAGGCCCTGTCCGGGCATCAGGCGGGGCACCGAGTGGACGGTGCCGATGCCGCCGGGGTTGGTCAGCGAAGCGGTGACGCCGGTGAAGTCGTCCATGCCGAGCTTGCCGTTGCGGGCGCGCCGGACGATGTCCTCGTACGCCTGCCAGAACTCGAAGAAGTTGAGCGTCTCGGCCTTCTTGATGGCCGCGACGACCAGCTGGCGGTCGCCGTTCGGCTTCACCAGGTCGATGGCGAGGCCGAGGTTGACGTGCTCCGGCTTGACGAGGGTCGGCTTGCCGTCCTTCTCCGCGTAGGAGTAGTTCATGGCCGGCATGGCCTTGAGCGCCTGCACCATCGCGTACCCGATGAGGTGCGTGAAGGAGATCTTCCCGCCCCGGGCGCGCTTGAGGTGGTTGTTGATGACGATGCGGTTGTCGAAGAGCAGCTTCACCGGGACGGCGCGCACGGACGTGGCCGTGGGCAGCTCCAGCGAGGCGTTCATGTTCTTCGCGACCGCGGCGGACGGGCCGCGCAGCGTCACGTACTCCGGTCCGGCCGGCGCCTCGGTGTCCGCGGCGGCCTTGGCCTTCGCGGCGGGGGCCTTCGCGGCCGGAGCCGGGGCGGCCTTCGCCGGTGCGGCCGGGGCCGGGGCCTTGGGCGCGGCGGGAGCGGCCGGGGCGGCCTGTGCCGGGGCGGCGGGCGCCGCCGGGGCCTGGGCCGCGGGCTGCGCCGGAGCGGCCGGGGCGGTGGTGGTGGGGGCGGCCGGGGCCGCGGGCGCTGCAGCCCCCGCGGCTGCGGCGCCGGGCTTGTCCGCCGTGCCGGTCTTGCCCGGCTTGTAGTCGGCGAAGAAGTCCCACCAGGCACGATCGACCGAATTGGGGTCCTGGAGGTACTGCTGGTAGATCTCGTCGACGAGCCACTCATTGGCGCCGAATGCCGCGGCCGGGTTGGTGCCCGGGCCGGCCTGGTCGGTCGAGATGCTCGAGTTACTGGGGGACTGAGACGACACGGCGGTGACCGCCCTCTTCCGCTTCGCAAGGTGATGGACAGCGGGAATCAAGGCTACGCCTCCGTGGCCGTTCCTTGCAGGCCGGGGAGGTCTTCGTCGTGCAAGTCACATCGAAAGCCGGGTTTCGGCGCTGGAAATGGCGGGAAACAAGCATGGTTCCGCTTCGCTCCGGGTACGGGAGGCCGCCGCGGCGCCCCCCTCGACCGTATCCCGTTCCCGGAACACGTAGAACGCGGCCTTCCGGTTCGAACCCTATGTCAACCTCGCGGTTGCGGGATCCCCGGAAGAGTGACGCGGATCCGGCAGCCGCGAGCAGATTCGGCCACGCCGATCCGGCCGCCGTGGAGATCCACCGCCCAGCGGGCGATCGCCAGGCCGAGCCCCGTGCCGCCGTCGCTGCCCGGGCCGTGCGGCGAGGCCACCTCGCCCCGGTTGAACCGCTCGAAGACCCGGTGCCGCTCGGACTCCGGAATGCCCGGCCCCTCGTCCACCACCTCCAGGTGCAGGGACTCCGGCTGCGGGCCGCGCCGGGCCAGCACCGTGACCCGGCCGTGCGGCGGGCTGTGCTTGACGGCGTTGTCGATGAGGTTGGCCACCACCTGGTGCAGCCGCTCCGCGTCCGCGTGCGCGGTCAGCTCCGGCGGCGACACGTCCAGGTGCAGATGCACGTCCGTACGGGAGTGGTTGCCGGACCCGGAGGAGAGCCGGCGGTGGGCGGCGGCGAGGTTCGCCTCCTTCAGCACGCCCGAGAGGTACGGCCACACCTCGAAGCGGTTGGCCTTCAGCGTGACGACGCCGTTGTCGAGGCGGGACAGGTCGAGCAGCGTCTCCACGAGGCGGCCCAGGCGCTCCGTCTGCTTCAGCGCGGTGCGCATCGTCTCCGGATCGGCCGAGGACACCCCGTCCACGACGTTCTCCAGGACGGCTCTCAGCGCCGCGATGGGCGTGCGCAGCTCGTGCGAGACATTCGCCACCAGTTCCTTGCGGTGCCGGTCCACGGCCGCCAGGTCGTCCGCCATCAGATTGATGGTCTGCGCCAGGTCGCCGAGCTCGTCCCGCCGGTCCGCCCCGTTGACCCGGCGCGTGTAGTCGCCGTGCGAGATCGACCGGGCCACCGCGCGCATCTCGTCCAGCGGCGCGGTCAGACCGTGCGCGACGAACTGGGTGATCAGCAGGGTGGCGATGACCGAGAAAACGGTGATGAACCGCAGCTCGGTCCGCGTGCGGAAGGCCACCATGATCAGCCCGGTCGTGATGAACACCGAGACCACGACCAGGGTGCCCAGCTTGGCCTTGATCGAGAACGGCCGCAGCCCCGTTCCGGGCGCGGTCATGGCGCGGGGGTCTCCAGCGCGTAGCCCACGCCGTGCACGGTACGGATGCGCTCCGCGCCGATCTTCCGGCGCAGCGCCTTGATGTGGCTGTCGACGGTCCGGGTGCCCGAGGCGTCCGCCCAGTCCCAGACCTCCGCGAGCAGCTGCTCCCGGGAGAGCACCGCGCGCGGGGTGTTCGCCAGGCAGACCAGCAGGTCGAACTCGGTCGGCGTCAGGTGCACGTCGTCGGCGCGGACCCGCACCCGGCGCTGCGCGTGGTCGATCTCCAGCTCGCCGAGGCGGAGTATGCCGCTGCGCGGCGTCACGGCGGCCAGCGCCGCCCGCTCCACCCGGCGCAGCAGTACGTGCACCCGGGCGGCCAGCTCACGCATCGAGAACGGTTTGGTCATGTAGTCGTCGGCGCCGACCCCGAGCCCGACGAGCATGTCCGTCTCGTCGTCCCGCGCGGTCAGCATCAGCACCGGCACCGGGCGCTGGGCCTGCACCCGGCGGCAGACCTCCAGGCCGTCGAAGCCGGGCAGCATGATGTCGAGCACCATCAGGTCCGGCTGCCATGCCTCGGCCGCGTCCACGGCGGCCGGGCCGTCGAGAGCGGTCTGCACGAGAAAGCCCTCCGCCCGCAGCCGCGCGGAAATGGCATCGACGATCGTGGCGTCGTCCTCGACCACCAGCACACGGCGCTGCGCGCCCGGGGTGGCCGCGACGCCGTTGTGGGTGGTGTGTGTCTGTTCCATCGCCCCGCCCCTGCCCGTTCTCACGGAGGACATTCCCCCGGACGTACGGTTTTCGCTCGTGGATTTCGTTGGGTGATCCCGCTACCGGTGAGCAGCGTAGAGGCAGCGGAGGGTTCCCGGCTACGCAGGGTGCAAGGCCGGACCGCCGCGGGAGGACCCCGCGCGGGGCGGAGTGTCGCGCTTGTGGGGCTTGGCCCCCGCGGGTTCGGGGGCTCCCGGTACCCCGCGGGGGGATCTCACTCGGCCCGGATTGCGAGATGGACCACGTCGGGCACACCTCGGGCAACGCCCACTTCTTCCGCACGTACCCCCTGGAACCCGGCATTCTGTAGGGCCTGGTCGAATGCGGCGGACGGTTGTGCGGACCAGACGGCGAGTACCCCGCCCGGGGTGAGCCGCGCGTGGCAGTCGGCGAGTCCGGCGGGGGAGTACAGGTCGTTGTTGTCCTCGGTGACCGTCCAGTCCGGCCCGTTGTCGATGTCCAGACACAGCGCGTCGTAACGGTCCGTAGTCGTACGCAGGTACGCGACGAGGTCGGTCGTCAGGATCTCCGTACGGGGATCGGCGAGCGCCGGGCCCGAGATCCGGTCCAGCGGCCCCCGCCGGTGCCAGTCCACGATCGCCTCCTCCCGCTCGGCGACCGCGATCCGGCCCCACCGGGGCCCGGCGGCGGCCCGGGCGAGCGAGAACCCGACACCGAGTCCCCCGATGAGCACGGAGGGCGCGGTCCGGCCGGCCGGGAGCGCGGCCAGCGCAGCGTCGATCAGCAGCCGCTCGGACCGGCCGTCGGAGGTGTCCATCAGGAAGCACCCGTTGGCGATGATCTCGAAGTCCTCCCCGCGCCGGCGGAGGACGACCTCCCCGTACGGCCCCTCGCGGCGGTCCAGGGTGACGGGGGCTTCGGTGTCGGGGCCGAACGTGTGGGGCATGGCGCTGATCTCCGGTGGCCGGGGCGACTGTCCCCGCCATCCTGTCGCGCGGGGGCGGGCGGGGGCCAGTGAGTTCGTACGGGGTGGGCTCGGGCCCCGGTCAGCCGCGCTCGCGGCGCGCCCCGCGTACGGCGTGGAGCGCCGCCCCCGCCGCGAACGCCGTCGCCGCGGCGGCCCACGCCCCCGCCTGGGGCCCCGGCTGCATCGGCCAGGCCCACACGGAGGCCGCGCCGCCCGGGGTGCGCGGCGCGGCCAGGTAGACCGCGCCGATGTACACGGTGACCGGCAGCCAGCTGAGCCGGGCCCCGATCAGGGCGGCCGAAGCGGCCGTGATCCCGGTCGCGCCGAGCACGTTGCGCACCATGCCGGGCGCGCCGAACGCCTCCGGGTGCCCGGGAACGGCCAGCGCGAGGGCCGCGGCGGCCGGGACGGTGAGCGCGAGCAGGTGCGCCAGCCGGCGGGGCCACCAGCGCCGGACCGCCGTCCGGTCGAGTTCGTCCGCCGCGGCGTACAGACTCGTCCCGATGGCCGACGAGACCAGCAGCGGGGCCAGCACCAGCACGGGGACGCGGGCGCTGTGGTCGAAGGTGGGCTGCGCCTGGATCCAGTGGGCGGCCCAGGCGGCGAGCAGGGCCGTGCAGGCCACGGCTGCTGCGGTACGGGGGAGGGCGCGGGAGCGGAGGTAGAGGGCGGGGAGACGCGGGACCGGGTTCACAGGGACGGCACCTCCGAGGGGTCGCAGCTGTTGCGGGCGCTCATGTAGCGGCCGAGCCAGGCGCGGCGCTCGGCGTCGGGCAGGGCTTCGAGGCGGCGGAGCTCCGGGGACTCCGAAACATGGGTCACCTGCGCCGCGTGGGGACCGATCAGCCACCCGGTGACCGCGAAGTCGGTCTCGATCACGCGGTTCCAGCTCTTGGATCCCGCCTCGCGATCGGGGCAGTCCCGGTCGAGCAGTTGCATGGCCACCTGCCAGGCGAAGTGCTCCGTGTGCTGGAGCCGCCCGCGCAGGAGGTACCAGCCGACGTTCGGGGTGGGCACCCACGACTCGGCGGCGCGCTGCGCGGGAGGCCGGTCGACGTAACGCTCCGGGGCGCCGGGGACCCCCTCCAGCCGCCCGGTCAGCCCCGACAGCGCCTCGGCGACCTGGGGCAGCAGGTGCTCCTGGCGTCCGCTCAGACAGAACTGGGGGCTGCCCTCCGTGCAGGCGAGGTGACTTGCCGCCGGATCGGCCCGGAACATGCCGTCGCCCGTGGACACGATCAGCGGGGCGACGACGGCCGCCACGGCGAGCGGTACGAGAGCCGTGAGCCGGCGCCGGGCCGCGACGGCGGTGAGCGCGGCGACCGCGAGTCCGCCGGTCCAGACCACCATGGCGGGGGCGAACCACCACACGGGCACCTGGTCCCACAGCGCGTACTGCACGGCCGGGTCGAGGTACTGCGTCGAGCTTTCCGAGTAGTTCGGCACCCCGAGCACCAGGTACATCAGCGCGGCGACGACGGGCGCGGCCAGCCGCCACCGGCACAGCACACCGGCGGAGAACCCGAGCAGCGCCACGGCCGCCAGGACGACGCCGTCCACCACGACGAGGGAGGGGAGCGGGCCGCCGCCGCCCGCGTACGGCCAGGTGGCCGCCAGGGCCCCGGCCAGCGCGACCACGTACCCGGCGACCGCCCACAGCGCGATCGGCAGCGCGGCCCACGCCATCCGCCGCCACCGGGCACGCGGCGTGGAGCGCCACAGCTCATCGGTCGAGCGCCGGTGGTCGCGGGCGCCCTGCCAGCAGGCCGCCGCGGCCACCAGCGGACCGGCGAGCAGGGTGGCGCCGGAGTGCAGGAGGCTCTGGGTCTCGATCCAGTCGCCCTGCCAGGCGTCGGCCTTGGCGGCCATGGTCACGCCGACCATGAGCGCCGTGGACAGCCCGGTCCACGGGCCGATGCCGCGCCGCGCCTCGGCGCGCAGCGGCAGGAGCGCCGGGCCGGAGGGCTTTCGCCGCACGGGGGCTTCGGTGAGGGTCATCGGGCGCCCGCCGTCGCCCGGTGGGAGCGCAGGGCAGTGGTGTAGCCGCGCTCGATCGGGCTGCCGTGGAGCGCGTCCGGGTCGTCGCCGTCCTTGCCGAGGGCCGCCAGTTCGCGCGTCGTCCCCCGGTACGCGACGCGGCCCGCCTCGATCAGGGTCACGTCCTCGCAGGCCGTCACCACGTCCTCGACCAGGTGGGTGGAGAGGATGACCGTCGCGTTCTCCCCGAGGTCCCGCATCAGGGCGCGGAACTCGACGCGCTGTTCCGGGTCGAGTCCGGCGGTCGGTTCGTCCAGGAGCAGGAGCTCCGGTTCGTTGACGATCGCCTGGGCGATGCCGACGCGCCGGAGCATGCCGCCGGACAGCGTCTTCATCCGGGAGTCGATCCGGTCGGCAAGACCCACGCGTTCCACCGCGCGCTCCACGGCAACGGCCACCCGGGCGCCGTCCATCTCCTTGAGCCACGCCACGTAGGCGACGAACTCGCGGACGGTGAAACCGGCGTAGTAGCCGAACTCCTGCGGCAGGTAGCCCAGCCTGCGCCGGACCTCCGCCCGGGCGCGGTGGTCGGACGCCGACCCCACCTCGGCGCCCAGCAGCCCGATCCGCCCGGCGTCCGGCGCGGCGGCCGTGGACAGGACGCGGATCAGCGAGGTCTTGCCCGCTCCGTTGGGGCCCAGGAGCCCGTGCACACCGGGTCCGAAGGCGAGATCGACGGAGTCCAAGGCGATCCGGCGGCGATGCCGCACCGTCAGCCCCGACACCTCGACGGTGCTGTTCACGCGATCACGCTCATGACGTCTCCAGGTGGTCGAAGGATCGGCGGCGCAGGACGAGCAGGGCCGCGCAGAGCACGGCCGCCCCCGCCCACGCGCCCTGTGCGGGGAGCCCCGCGAAGTAGCGGAGAGCCGTCGGCGTCCGGTCGAGGAGCGCCGAGGGGGACGTGTCGAGCGCCGGTACGGTGACGGCGGCCGCCCAGCCCGTCGCGACGACGAGGGCCGCGGTGCGGCAGCCGACGTACGAGCCGAGCCCCAGGGCCGCGAGCGTCAGGGCGAGCCCGGGCAGCAGCCAGGCCAGGGGGCCCGGCCCGCCCGCCGACGCGGGCAGCACCGCCCACGCCAGGGCGAGCGCCGGGACGGTCGCCCCGAGCACCGCGGCCGTCCTGGTCAGCAGCAGCCGCAGCCCGCCGCCGGGGGAGGTGGCAATGATCTCGTGCAGGGGGTCGGCGGAGCGCCCGTACGAGACCCCGACCCCGGCGAGCGGCAGCACCGGCGCGACGAGCAGCAGAAGCGCCCGGGCCGAAGCGCCGAACCCGCCCCCGTACGCCAGCGCCACGGCCGCGCACACCACGAGCAGCAACGCCCCGGTCCACGGCCCCCGCAGCGCGGGCCCGGCGGCCCAGAGCACCCGGCCGACACGGTGGGCACCGGGTACCCGCCGCCACGCGCCCGCGCCGATCGCCCGCCGCCACGCCCCCGCGCCGATCGCCCGGCATCCGGCCCCCGCGCCGATCGCCCGCCGCCACGCCCCCGCGCCGATCGCCCGGCCCCCCGCAGGTCCGGCCCCGCGTCCGCGCCCCGCATCGGGCGCGGACACCGGGCGCCCCGGCTGAGCGCCGCCGCCCCCCGCGCGCACCCGCCGCCATGCCCCGGCCCCGGGCGCCCCCGCCCACCGGGACCGGCGCCCCGCGCCACGTACCCGGTGCCACGCGCTCGTCCCGGTGGCCCCCCACCCGGCCCCCGCCGGGGCCGGCTCCGCCTCCGCCGTTGCCAGGACCGCCGCCCGGACCGCGTCCAGCACCGCCGCTCCGGCCGCCCGGTCGCGTACCGCCGTCGACACGCGTTCCGCGCAGCCGGTGCAGGACTCGACGTGCTTCTCCAGGGACCAGGCGTCCGTCTCCGGGGCCGTGCCCTCCGCGTACCGCAGGACCAGTTCGTCCGTCAGGTGCCACGTCGTCATGCCGTGCCTCCCAGGGGGTCGTTCTCCGTGACCAGCCGGTCCAGGGCGGCGCGCAGCTCGCGGCGGGCCCGCATGGCCCGGGTCTTGACCGTGCCCTCCGGTATGCCGAGCAGCCGGGCGGCCTCCTTGGTGGTCAGGCCGTCGACGACGGTCGCCCGCAGGACCTCCCGGAGCTCGGGCGAGATCCGGTCGAGCGCGGCGCCCACGTCCCCGTACTCCAGACCGGCCAGCACCCGGTCCTCGGCGGACGGTGCGGGGGCGGCCCAGCGGGCGTCGCCCGCCTGACCGGCCGCCGCCGCGCGTTCCGTCCGGGCCCTGGTCCGCTGGGCGTCGACCAGGCGCCGGGCGGCGATCACCCAGAGCCAGCCGCCCGCCTCCGTGCCCCGGTGCGCGGCGGCGGAGCGCCAGACCGTCACGAAGGTGTCCTGCACGACCTCCCGTACGGTCTCCGCGTCCGGGCAGCGGCGGCTCAGCCGGGCGAGCAGCCAGCCGGCGTGCCGGTCGTAGAACGCGGCGAGGGCGGCCGTGTCCCCCTGTGCGACGGCACGCAGCAGCGCCTCGTCACTCCGGTCGTCCCCCGAGGGGCGCAAGTCGCTCACACCTCCTTATCGGCGACCGGCCACCGCCCGGTTCACGCCCGGGGCATAAGGACCCCGCGCAGCTGGTTGACCTCCGTGTGCCAGGGCCCGTCCTCCGCTTCCTCCCAGAGCTCCAGCGCCTCGGACGGTTCGGTCAGGACCCGGTCCAGGGCCCGGAGCGCGAGCTCGCGCAGGCCGGTCAGGTCGGGAAGGGGCTCGTCCGGCGCGTACGCGGAGTCGGCGGGGGCGCCGCCGGGACACTGCGCGGCGACCAGGGCGGCCGCGGCTATCGCCTGGTCCGCCACGTGCGAGTCCAGATAGTCCGTGGTGCCGGCGGTCTCGGCCAGCAGGGCCCGGACCATTCCCTCGCGGGCCGCCGGCGCGGCCTCGTCGAGGTCCCCGCACCAGTCGGCGGCGGTGTCGTTGTCGAAGGGGCCCACGTCCCACGCACCCATGTGTCTCTCCCTGACGATTCGGTCCACGCATCGTGACAGGCACCACTGACAACGGGGCCGGATCCCCGACCCGGTCCGCCAAGGCTGATCGCTCAGAGCGAACAAGGCTTGGGGAACATCGTGGGGCTCATAAGCATTGAGCCGGTATAGCTCAACTTGACTGCCGAAGGGGAGATCATGGCTACTGAGTCCAACGCCGTCACACCGCTCACCCTGCCCGTGCTGCCGCTCGATGACGAGGTCGTGCTGCCGGGGATGGTGGTGCCGCTGGACCTGTCGGACGCCGAGGTGCGCGCCGCCGTGGAGGCCGCGCAGGCCGCCGCCCGGGAGGGCGGGGGCAAGCCGGAGGTGCTGCTGGTCCCGCGCATCGACGGGACGTACACCGGAATCGGTGTCCGCGGCACCGTCGAGCAGGTGGGGCGGCTCTCCGACGGCGACCCGGGCGCCCTCATCCGGGGCCGCGACCGGGTCCGCATCGGAGCGGGCACCAGCGGCCCCGGCGCCGCGCTCTGGGTGGAAGGGGTCCGGGTGGACGACTCCGTCCCCGATCCCCTGCCCGGGGCCGTCGCCGAGCTGGTCAAGGAGTACAAGGCGCTCGCCACCAGCTGGCTGAAGAAGCGCGGCGCCTGGCAGGTCGTGGACCGGGTCCAGCAGATCGAGGGCGTCTCCGCGCTCGCCGACAACTCGGGCTACTCGCCCTTCCTCACCACCGCCCAGAAGGTGCGCCTGCTGGAGACCACCGACCCGGTCGCCCGGCTGAAGCTCGCCATCCAGTGGCTGGGCGAACACCTCGCCGAGCAGGACGTCGCCGAGTCCATCGCCAAGGACGTCCAGGAGGGCGTCGACAAGCAGCAGCGCGAGTTCCTACTGCGGCGCCAGCTCGACGCCGTACGCAAGGAGCTCTCCGAGCTCAACGGGGACCCGGAGGACGAGTCCGACGACTACCGGGCCCGCGTCGAGGCCGCCGATCTGCCCGAGCACGTCCGCGAGGCCGCGCTCAAGGAGGTCGACAAGCTGGAGCGCGCCTCCGACCAGAGCCCGGAGGGCTCCTGGATCAGGACCTGGCTCGACACCGTCCTCGAACTGCCCTGGACCCGGCGCACCGAGGACGCGTACGACATCAAGGGCGCCCGGGAGATCCTGGACGCCGAACACGCCGGTCTCCAGGACGTGAAGGAGCGCATCACCGAGTACCTCGCGGTGCGCAAGCGGCGGGCCGATCGCGGGCTCGGCGTCGTCGGCGGGCGGCGCGGCGGCGCGGTGCTGGCCCTCGTCGGGCCGCCCGGCGTCGGCAAGACCTCGCTCGGGGAGTCCGTGGCGCACGCCATGGGCCGCGAGTTCGTCCGCGTCGCGCTCGGCGGTGTCCGGGACGAGGCGGAGATCCGGGGCCACCGGCGTACGTATGTCGGGGCGCTGCCCGGGCGCATCGTGCGCGCCATCAAGGAGGCCGGCTCCATGAACCCGGTCGTCCTCCTGGACGAGATCGACAAGGTGGGCTCCGACTTCCGCGGCGACCCGGCCGCCGCCCTCCTCGAAGTCCTGGACCCCGCGCAGAACCACACCTTCCGCGACCACTACCTGGAGGTCGAGCTCGACCTCAGCGACGTCGTCTTCCTGGCCACCGCCAACGTCCTGGAGGCCATCCCGGAGGCGCTGCTCGACCGCATGGAGCTGGTCAGGCTCGACGGCTACACCGAGGACGAGAAGGTCGTCATCGCCCGCGACCACCTGCTCCCGCGCCAGCTGGAGCGGGCCGGTCTGGAGAAGGACGAGGTCACGCTGGACGAACCGGCGCTGCGCAAGCTGGCCGGCGAGTACACCCGCGAGGCCGGCGTACGGAATCTGGAGCGCGCCGTCGCCCGGCTGCTGCGCAAGGTCGCGGCCCAGAGCGAACTGGGCGACCGCGAGCTGCCGTTCACGGTGGGCGCGGACGACCTGCGCGGTCTCATCGGCCGCCCGCACCATGTGCCCGAGTCCGCCCAGGACCCGGCCGAGCGCCGTACGTCGGTGCCCGGCGTGGCCACCGGGCTCGCGGTGACCGGGGCGGGCGGGGACGTCCTCTTCGTGGAGGCGTCGCTCGCCGACCCGGAGACCGGGGCGTCCGGGCTGACCCTCACCGGTCAGCTGGGCGACGTCATGAAGGAGTCCGCGCAGATCGCGCTGAGCTTCCTCCGGTCGCACGGCGCGGAGCTGGAGCTGCCGGTCGCGGACCTCAAGGACCGGGGCGTGCACATCCACTTCCCGGCGGGCGCGGTCCCCAAGGACGGCCCGAGCGCCGGCATCACGATGACGACCGCGCTGGCCTCGCTGCTCTCCGGCCGGCTGGTCCGCACGGATGTGGCGATGACCGGCGAGGTCTCGCTGACCGGGCGGGTGCTGCCGATCGGCGGCCTGAAGCAGAAGCTCCTGGCCGCGCACCGGGCGGGCATCACCACCGTGGTGATCCCGAAGCGGAACGAGGCCGACCTGGACGACGTCCCGGCCGAGGTCCTGGACACGCTGGAGGTCCACCCGGTCACCGACGTCCGCCAGGTCCTGGAGATCGCCCTCGCCCCGGCGAGGGCGGAGCGCAGGATTCCGGCGGCACAGGCGGCGTAACGGGAGCCGCGGACACTGCGGCCCGCCTTCCCCTCGCGGGGGAGGCGGGCCGTTGCCGTACGCACCTACGGGCGGTAGATCGTGCCCGGTACCGGCTCGGCGGGGGCCATCAGCTCGGGGACCGTCACGAAGGTGTAGCCCTGCTTCTTCAGGGTGTCGATGATCCCGGGCACGGCGGGCACGGTGCCCTTGTAGATGTCGTGCAGCAGGATGATGCCGTCCTTGCTCGCCTGGTCGACTATGCGCTTCCTGATCAGCGCGGAGTCGGTCGTCGAGTAGTCCTTGGCGGTGGCGCTCCACAGGATCTGGGACAGCCCGAGGTCCTTGCAGATACCGGAGATCGTGTCGTCGGTGCGGCCCTGCGGCGGGCGCATGAGCCGGGGCTTCTTGCCGGTGATCTCCGCGATGGCGTTCTGCGTCTTCTCCAGCTCGGCACGTATCTCGGCGGGCTTCCGGTCGGTCAGGATCTTGTGCGACCAGGTGTGGTTGGCGATCTCGTGGCCCTCGGCCGCGAGGCGCCGCACGGTGTCCGGGTGCTTCTTGACGTGGTTCTTGCCGAGCAGGAAGAAGGTCGCGTGGACCTTCTTCTCCTTGAGGATGTCCAGCAGACGGGGCGTGTCCTCGGCCGGGCCCGCGTCGAAGGTCAGGGCGATGCACTTGGCCTTCCGGCAGTCCACCGGGCCCATCGGCGCCTTGGCGTCCGCGGCGGCGTCGTCGCGGGCCGAGCCGGGCGCGGTGGTCTCCATCGTGCAGCCGCTCAGCGTCAGCGTGAGCGCTGTCACAAGAGCGACGGCCAACCCCGTACCGATCGACTTCCTCTTACTGGGCACGGCGTGCCACTCCCTCTGGTGAACGGCCGCACTGGTGTGCGACCCGGAGCGGCGACTCTACCTGTGAGGTATACACCGGGTTCATAGTGGGGTGGCCCGGACGCGGCGAAGCCCGGCGACGGGGTACGTCACCGGGCTCCGCGGGGCCGGAGGCCAGGGGTGTTTCGAAAGTGGCGCCGTCCGCCCGAAACGCGTCCTAGCCGTTCGCGAGTGCCTGTACGCGGTCGAGGGCGCCGTTGAAGTGGTTGTGGTCGCCCACCGTCGGGCCGGAGGACGTGTACTGCCAGATCGTGTAGAAGCCCCAGCCGGCCGGGAGCGTGCCGACCGTGGTGTTGTACCGGGCCACCCACAGCGGGTTGGTCGTCCCGAAGCTCGAGTTGTTGCCCGTGCAGGACTGCCACCAGCTGGTCGCGGTGTAGATCACCGCGTCGCGCCCGGTGCGCGCCTTGTACGTGTTCACGAAGTCGCGGATCCAGGAGACCATCTGGGACGCGGTCTTGCCGTAGCACTGCGCGCCGTACGGGTTCCACTCGATGTCGAGCACGCCCGGCAGGGTCTTGCCGTCCCTGGACCAGCCGCCCCCGTGGTCCACGAAGTAGTTGGCCTGGGTGGCACCGCTCGTGGTGTCGGGCGTGGCGAAGTGGTACGAGCCGCGGATCATCCCGACGTTGTACGAGCCGTTGTACTGCTGCGCGAAGTAGGGGTTCGTGTAGTACGTCCCCTCGGTGGCCTTGGTGTACGCCCACCTCACGCCGCTGTTCCAGAGCGTGGACCAGGCGACGTTGCCCTGGTGGCTGCTGACGTCCACGCCCTCGGTCTGGGTGACGGTGGAGCCGACGGGCAGGCCGCCCTTGCCGTCGTGGGCGACGACGCCCATGCCCATGGTGGCGGTGCCGCGGGCGGGAGCGGTGGGATCGCCGCCCGCCGCGTTCGACGCGCCGGGGAGCGCGATGAGGAGGGAGAGCGCTGCGAGCAGGGTGCCGGCCGCGGCGAAGCGTGAGCGGCGGGACTTCTTGGAGCCGGATCTGTGCACGGGCATTGCGTGCCTCCGAGACCTCGGTGGGGGGATCTGCCGACCCGGGAGGCGCCGCGTGGCGACCCCGGATGCATGCCATGGTGTGGACATGCCATGCATGACGCTACGCACGTAGACCCGTGTGGCGGAAGGGGGCCTGGGCGGCGCCGTTGGTCTACTCCTGCGAAATACTGGCGGAGCTGCGGTGATGGCCGACGGCGGAAGAAACTTTCATCTGCGGGAAAGCTCTTGAGGGGAGTTGACGTGCACGGGAGCGAAAGCGGACGTGAACCCGACGCTGCCGGAGGAAGTGGTGTGGACCACGAATTCCTCGCCCTGGAGCTGGAGTTGGCCGTCTTCCTGCGCCGGGCGCGGGCCAATTCCGGCGAGATGGCGCGCGAGGTGCACCCCGAGCTGGAGGCCGCCGCCTACGGCCTCTTCGTACGCCTGGAGTCCGCAGGCCGGCAGCGGGCCACCGACCTCGCCGCCTACTTCGGCGTCGGCAAGGCCACCATGAGCCGGCAGCTCCGCGCCCTCGAAGCGCTCGGTCTGGTGGCGCGCGAGCCCGATCCGGCCGACGGGCGCGCGTTCCTCGTCCACCTCACCGACGAAGGGCTCGCCCGCTTCCGGAGCGTCCGCGACGCCCGCCGCGACCGCTACGTCCGCAAGCTGGCCGACTGGGACCGCGCCGAGGTCGCGGAACTCGCCCGCCTGCTGCACCAGCTGAACGCCCGCGCCGAGGACTGAGCGCTCCGGGGGCGTGCGGCCTCACAGGAGTACGTACGCCGCCGTCGCGTCGTCGTGGGCCTTGCCCCGGAGGTGCTGACGCTCCGTGTCCGCGTCCTCCAGGGCGCGGACCCGGTCGATCAGCGCCTGCGGGCCCTCCTTCGCCAGGACCGCCAGACATGACGCCCAGTCGCCCGCGCCGAACATCTCGGTCCAGCGGCTCGCCCCGTCCGTCATCGCGGCCAGGGCCCGTACCTCGGCGCGCGGCGTCCGCCCGGTGACCGCGCGCTCCGCCGCGGCCGGGTCGGCGGCGGCCGTGAAGAAGCCGCCCTCCTTGTTGCGCGCCCGGGCGTCCGCCACCGCGTCCGAGACCAGGAGCTCCCTGGGCAGCCGGTCGAGCCGGTCGTCCAGCACCGCGCGGACACCCCCGGCGGGCGATTCGAGGAGCAGCACCGAATCGGACAGCACCAGGTGCTCCACCTCGGCCTCGTCCCAACGCACCACGACGACGGTTGCCTGGGGCGTACGCACGTGAGAAAGGTCACAGGTCGAGCGGTGGGCGTCCGCGGTGCGCCGGATGGACTCCGCGAGGATCTCCCGCAAGGTCAGATCCCGCCGCGAACCGGACAGTTCGACCAGCGCGCCGCCCAGCCGGGCCGTGAACCACGGAACCGGGTGCACACAACCGGCGTCGCCCTTCGGCGGGGTCACGCCGTCGAGCAGCACCAGCCCCCCGCCCCGACCGGACGCGGGGAGGACCGAGGCCGTCCAGTCCTCGTTCGGGCGGTCCTGGGCGCCGGGGGCGGTCGCGAGTTCGATACGCATGCGGCCAGTCTGCACGATGCCTTCACCGCGCCTGCACGGCACTGCGATTGGTGTGTACCAGCAGGTCAGGAGGTCGACCGAGGCGGAAGGAATCACTCCGCCCGGAGGTGCGGGCGGGCATCTTGCCAAAGCCCGCGCGGAAGTTCCAGCCGGTGTCCACGCATGGCGCCGGGGCCCGCTGGGGAGACTTGTTCGCCAACTCGGGAGTGATGTTCACTCGTTCGTGTGGCGGAGCGGTTGATGCGCGCCCCCTCCTGAAAAGCACTGGAATGGTCGGGAGCCGTACCAGGGGGCGGGACGCTCGTTCACGTGACCGCGCGTCACCTCTGCTTCAAGGGCGGACGAGTCGAGATTGCGAGCACCGGTGCAGAAGAAGCGGCCTCGGAGCAAGGGCGGCAGCAACAGCGGTTCCGAGGCGGCGCCGACGACCCCGGTCGAGGGCGGTCGCCGCGTGCGCGTCCGCAGCCGGCTGGTCGCGGGCGTCGCCGTCGTCGGGATCACCGTCATAGCGGCGGGGACACCGGCCGTGCTCGCCGCCTCCTCCGACCTCACCGACTCGCAGCACCTGGTCACCCTCGCCGAGCTGAACCAGCAGGCGATCTCCCTGGCCCACTCCCTCGCCGACGAGCGCGACGAGGTCACCGCCTACATCGCGGGCGGTCGGCAGGGCGAGCCGGGCAACCGGGGCGCCCGCGTCGACCAGCGGGTGGACGAGATCCGGGAGACGGCACCGGCCGACCTCCAGCGCGACCTGTCCGCCATTCCGTCCCTGCGCCGCGACGCGGTCAGCGGCAAGGACACGGCCCTGGAGGCCCACCAGGCGTACTCCGAGGTCATCTCCAAACTCCACGGCCTCGCCGACGAGCTCGCCCGCTCCACCCCGCCGCGCGCCGCCGACGCCACCCGCACCCCGCAGGCGCTCGGGCGGGCCACCGAGGAGGCGTCCGCCGCCCGGGGGCTGCTGCTCGCCGCGCTCGCCGTACCCCGCCCGGAGCCGGCCCCGCCGCGCATCGACCCGTTCACCGGGCTGCCCGTCCGGAGCGAGGACGAGGGCGAGACCAAGGAGGACCGCACCCGCGACGCGCTGAGCGCCGCCGCCCAGCAGGCCCGGGTCGGTGAACTCTCCGCGCTCGCCGACTTCGACCGGTCCGCCGGCGCCACCGCCCGCGACAAGCTGGCCTCCACCGTCACCGGTCCCGAGGTCAACAGCGCCGAGAAGTACCTCGCCGAGCTGACCGACCGCCCCGAGCTGTCCGACTCCGACCTGAAGGTCAGCGGCAAGAAGGTCGCCGCGGCCCTCGCCGCCCGGGTCGACCGGATGCGCTCCGTGGAGTCCGCGCTCGGCACCACCCAGGTCCAGCGCCTCGAACAGCTCCGCGACGACGACGTCACCGCACTCGAACTGCGCATCGCCCTCCTCGGCGGCTGCCTGCTCGTCGCGGTCGCCGTCTCCACCGCCGTCGCCCGCACCCTCACCCAGCCGCTCGCCGTGCTCCGGATCGGCGCCGCCCGGCTCGCCGCCGAACCGGCCACCGCCGAACCGGTCCGTTACACCGGCCGCAACGACGAGTTCGCCCAGACCGTCCGCTCCATCAACGCCTTGCACGGCAGCCTGCGAGAACTGCTCCGGGAGGTCGACGGGCGCTTCGCGCACCTGGAGACCGAGCGCGCCGAACTGCTCGCCGGACGCGAGGCCCTCACGGTGCAGCGCGCCGAACTCCAGGTACGGGCAGCGGACCTGACGGCCCAGCTGGAGAAGCTGAAGAACACCGTCCACCACACCTTCGTCAACCTCTCGCTGCGCACCCTCGGACTGGTCGAGCGGCAGCTCGGCGTCATCGAGTCCCTGGAGGAGCGCGAGCAGGACCCGGAACGGCTCGGCACGCTCTTCAAGCTCGACCACATGGCCACGGTCATGCGCCGCCACAGCGAGAACATGCTGGTCCTCGCGGGCGCGGACCACGGACAGAGCCACCCGGGCCCGATCCCGCTGGTCGACGTCCTGCGCGCGGCCGTCAGCGAGATCGAGCGGTACGAGCGGGTCACCATCCAGTCCCTGCCGCCGCACGCCCAGGTCGCCGGGTTCGCCGCGGACGACCTCAGCCACCTGGTCGCCGAGCTCCTGGAGAACGCCACCTCGTTCTCGCCGCCCGACTCCCACGTCCAGCTCTCCGGCTGGCTCCTGGAGAGCGGTGAGGTGATGCTCTCCGTCCAGGACGAGGGCATCGGCATGTCGTCCGTACGGATGGGCGAGCTCAACACCCGCCTGGCCGACCCGGCGCTCTTCGAGGCCGGCGAGCAGAACGCCGACGGGGCCGGGCTCGGCCTCCAGGTCACCTCGCTGCTGGCCGCCCGGCACGGCGTACGCGTGGAGCTGCGCGAGCAGAAGGGGAGCGGGGTGACCGCGGTCGTCGTCCTCCCCGAGGCCCTGCTGCCCAAGGCGCTCCCGGCCGCGACGCCCCCGTCGGTCACCGCCCCGGGCGACGCGCCCGCGCTGAACCTGCCGGGTTCGGTGGCCGAGGCCAACTCCAACACCCTGCCGGGACGCACCGCGTCCACCTCGGACGACCCGATGATCGCGGCGGCGGAGAGGGCCCTCGCGGGGGCTGCGGTGGCGCCGGAGGCGCCTGTGGTCCCGGAGGCCGGCGTGGCCCCTGAGGCGCCTGTGGCCCCGGAGGCGGCGGAGACGCCGGTGGTCCCGGAGGCCGGCGTGGCCCCTGAGGCGCCTGTGGCCCCGGAGGCGGCGGAGACGCCGGTGGTCCCGGAGGCCGACGTGGCCCCTGAGACGCCGGTGGTCCCGGAGGCCGGCGTGGCCCCTGAGGCGCCTGTGGCCCCGGAGGCGGCGGAGATGCCGGTGGCCCCCGAGGCCGGCGTGGCCCCTGAGGCCGGCGTGACCCCTGAGGCCGACGTGGCCCCCGAGCCGCCCGAGGCCACCGAGCCGCCTACGGCCACCGAACCCGCAGCGACCCCCGAACCCGACGCCGAGCCCACCCCCACCCCCGAGCCGGAGCCCGCCCCCGAGCCCGCTGCCGCCGCCCCCGAGACCGACCCCGAGCGCACCCTCCAGGTCCGCCTGCCCCGCCCCCCGCCCCCGGCGGACGCGGCCCCCGCCGGCCCGTACGCCATCGGCCCCGACCGCCACGAGCGCGCCGCCGACGAGGCCCCGGTCCCCGCCGCGCCCGAGGCCCCCGCAGCGGCTGACACCGTGCCCGGCCCCCGTCGGCCCGAGGCCGAGACCGTCACCGACAAGGGGCTGCCCAAGCGGACGCCCAAGGTGGTCCGGCCCGCCGGGGCCCCCGTCGCCGAGCGGCGGGGGGGCGTCGACAAGGAGGCCCTGCGGCGCAGGCTCGGTGGATTCCAGCAGGGGGCCAGGGACGGCCGCCGCGACGTCGAGGCCGAACTCGCCGAGGGCGCGAGCCCCACACGTACCGAGCACGCCGAGCCGGCAGGCCGCAGCGACGGCCGGACCGGAGAGACGGGGGACACAGTCGAGGAGGCACGCAGTTGACTGCGCCCAGCACATTCGGGCTGAGCACCGAGGCCCGGAACCTGCACTGGTTGCTGAGCAATCTCGTGGAGGAGGTGCCAGGGGTCCACTCGGTCACCGTCGTCTCGTCCGACGGGCTGATGCTGCTCTCCTCCGACCCCGGCCACCACGACGCCGCCGAGCCCGCGGCCCCGCAGAACGGACCGCGCGGTTCCAGCGCCGACCTGGCGACCATCGTCTCCGGCATCGGCAGCCTCACCGTCGGCGCCGCGAAGCTGATGGACGGCGGCGGTGTGAAGCAGACCATGGTCGCCATGGACGAGGGCAGCGTCTTCGTCATGTCGATCAGCGACGGCTCGCTGCTCGGGGTGCACGCCGCCCCCGACTGCGACATGGGCGTCATCGCGTACCACATGGCGCTGTTCGTCGGCCGCGCCGGACACGTACTCACCCCCGAACTCCGCAGTGAGCTGCGCAAATCGATGGAGAGCACCCAGTGAGCCACGCCGCAGCCGGACCCGCCCGCAAACTGCCCGTCCGGGGGGCCGGCAAACGGCCCGCGCGGGTCCGCCCGTACTCGCTCACCGGCGGCCGTACCCGCTTCGGCCACGTCCTGCTGGTCGAGACGTTCGTCGCCGCGCTGGAGGCCCCCGAGGAGCGCCGCGAACTCACCAACGGCAATCTGACGACCCGCCTGATGCCGGAGCTGAGGGCCATCGTCGAGCTCTGCCGCCGGATGCGCACCGTCGCCGAGATCTCGGCGCTGCTGAAGATGCCGCTCGGCGTGGTCCGGGTGCTGCTCAGCGACTTGGCCGACCAGGGAAAGATCCGCGTGTACGGGACCGGGCACGGCACCGGCCAGCCCGACCGCGCACTGCTCGAAAGGGTGCTCGATGGACTCCGCCGTCTCTGAGTCGCTGTTCGCACCGCGGCAGCCGGGCCCGGAGGACCAGCCCGAAGAGAAGCTCCAGCCCTGGCAGCTGGACCGCACCCGGGCCCCGATCGCCACGAAGATCGTGGTCGCGGGCGGCTTCGGCGTCGGCAAGACCACGTTCGTGACCGCGGTCTCCGAGATCACCCCCTTGCAGACCGAGGCCATGATGACCCGGGCCAGCGAGGACACCGACGACCTCAGCGCCACCCCGGACAAGGCCACCACGACCGTCGCCATGGACTTCGGCCGGCTCACGCTGGACGACGACCTCGTGCTGTACGTGTTCGGCACGCCGGGCCAGCAGCGGTTCTGGTTCATGTGGGACGACCTGGTGCGCGGCGCGATCGGTGCCGTCGTCATGGCCGACACCCGCCGCCTCGCCGACTGCTTCCCCGCCCTCGACTACTTCGAGAGCTGCGGACTGCCGTACATCGTGGCCGTCAACCACTTCGAGGGAACGCCGGGCTTCGAGGCCGAGGACGTCCGGGAGGCCCTGACCGTACCCGCGCACGTTCCGGTAGTGATCATGGACGCGCGCAACAGGATCACGGTGGTCGAGTCCCTGCTGGCCCTCGTCGGCCACGCGCTCGACGCCACCCCCGCGTAGCCCCCAGCCTCCCCTCAGCACCACACAACGGAGAACCGCGATGCGGAAGATACTGATAGTCGGAGCCGGTCAGTCCGGGCTCCAGCTCGCCCTGGGCCTCCAGTCCAAGGGGTACGAAGTCACCCTGATGTCCAACCGCACGGCCGACGAGATCCGCTCGGGGCGGGTCATGTCCACGCAGTGCATGTTCCACACCGCGCTCCAGCACGAGCGGGACCTCCAGCTCAACTTCTGGGAGTCCCAGGCCCCGCGCATCGAAGGGCTCGGCGTCTCGGTCGCCGCCCCCGACTCCTCGCGGGCCGTCGACTGGGTCGGCAAGCTCGACGGATACGCCCAGTCCGTGGACCAGCGCGTCAAGATGGCCGGCTGGATGGACACCTTCGCCCAGCGCGGCGGACAGCTCGTCATCCACGGCGCGGCCGTCTCCGACCTGGACTACTTCTCCCGCACCTACGACCTGGTGCTGGTCGCGGCCGGCAAGGGCGAGCTGGTCTCGATGTTCGGCCGGGACGCCTCCCGTTCGCCGTTCGACGCCCCGCAGCGCGCGCTGGCCGTCGCGTACGTCCACGGCATGGGCCCGCGCCCGGAGCACCCGGACTTCGACGCGGTCCGCTGCAACCTGGTCCCGGGCGTCGGCGAGCTCTTCGTGATGCCGACCCTGACCACGTCCGGCCGCGCCGACATCCTGTTCTGGGAGGGCGTCCCGGGCGGGCCGCTCGACGCGTTCCAGGGCGTCAAGGACCCCTCCGAGCACCTGGCGAAGACCCTGGAGCTGATGGAGGCCTTCACGCCCTGGGAGTACGCCCGCGCCACCAAGGTCGAGCTGACCGACGCCAACGGCACCCTCGCCGGCCGCTACGCCCCCACCGTGCGCAAGCCGGTCGGCCGGCTGCCCGGCGGCGGCCTGGTGCTCGGCGTCGCGGACGTGGTCGTCGCCAACGACCCGATCACCGGCCAGGGCTCCAACTCGGCGTCCAAGTGCGCCGCCGCCTACCTCGACGCGATCGTCGAGCACGGCGACCGCGAGTTCGACGAGGCGTGGATGCAGGCCACGTTCGACCGGTACTGGGACACGGCCCAGCACGTCACCAAGTGGACCAACGCCATGCTCGGCGTCCCGCCGGAGCACGTGCTGAACCTGATCGGCGCCGCCGGACAGCTCCAGCCGGTCGCGGACCGCTTCGCCAACGGCTTCAACGACCCGGCGGACTTCGAGAACTTCTTCTTCGAGCCGGAGAAGGCGAGCGCCTACCTCGCCTCGCTGGCGGGCCCGGCCGCCTGATCCCGAGGCTTCCCGGTCCCGGCCGTCACGCGCCCGGGGCCGAGGAGGCCCCGTACCCCTCGTCCGAGCCGTCCTCGGCCCCGTCGGGCAGCTCCGGGCCCTTGTACGAGGCCAGCGGGGCGCCGTCCGGGTCGGGCCGGACCGCGCCCAGCACCGGGTTGGACGCCACGGGCGAGACCTTCACGCTGGTGCCGGGCCGGGGCGCCTGCACCACCAGGCCGTTGCCGATGTACAGCGCCACATGGGTCGCCTTCGGGAAGTAGACCACCAGGTCACCCGGGCGCAGCGCGTTCATCGGGACCCTGGTCAGCAGGCGCCACTGCTCCTGCGAGGTGCGCGGGATGACGCGCCCGGCGCTCGCCCACGCCTGCGAGGTGAGCCCGGAGCAGTCGAACGAACCCGGCCCCTCCGCGCCCCACACGTACGGCTTGCCGATCTGGCGGACCGCGTACTGGACGGCCTCGCCGCCCTGGGCGGTCGGCGGGCGGGACGAGGAGAGCGCACCGGAGGCCACCAGGGCGTTCTGGGCCTTGTCGGTGTTCTTCCGCTCCAGCCCGGAGACCTCGGCCAGCTGGTCCGCGGAGAGCGTGGCGATCTTCGCCTCCACCTGTTTCAGCCGGGACCGTACGGTGTCGCGGTCCTTCTTCTTCCGCGCGGCCAGGGTCCGCTGCTCGGCGAGCACCTTGCGGGACTCCTTCGCCAGCTCGCCGGCCCGCTTCTCGGCCGCGCCGAGCCGCCGCACGGCCGCCGCCCGCCCGGCGGCGAGCCGCTGGATGACCTGTCCCTGGGTCAGGGCGGCCTCGGGGTCGCGCATCAGCAGCAGCCGCAGGTACGCGGAGAGCTCGGACCGGCCCTGGTACTGCTCGCGGGCCAGCTGCCCGGCCGCGTCACGGCCTCTGGTCAGCGAGCGCCGCGCGGTGGCGAGTGCCGCGTCGAGCTTCTTCGCCTTCGCGGCCCGCTTCTTCAGCTCGGCCGTCGTGCCGTTGTAGGTCTCGGTGGCCTCTTCGGCCTGCTGGTAGAGGAGCCGCAACTCGGTCAGCAGCCCGGCGGCCCCGCCGGCCGGTGCACCGGGGGATCCGCCCGTGCCGGGCGAGGGGGCGGCCACGGCGGTGGCCGGCGAGACCACGACGACGGCGGCCAGGGCCGCCGAACCGAGGGAACGTACCAGGGTGCCCGACAACACGACATCACCTCCGGAACCGGGGTGAATCGTGCGACTACCCCATGAGTGAGCGCAATTCGTTCATACGCTCACCCGTGCGACGGGGCGATGCAAGAAGCCACGGCCGTGGCGACCCTCCACCGCCTCCCGGATTCGCCCGGAAGGCGGTGGGCTTCGTCAGGCGACCGGGAACGCGTACACCGTGCGTCCGCGCCGGACGATCGCCGTCTTGTCGTACGCCAGCACCTGGTAGCCGGCCGTGACGGTCTCGCCCTCCGGGGCCTGGTTGCCGATGTCCTGGAACTTCCAGAGGCGCTTGCCGTCGGCGGCGGAGAAGGCGGTGACCTGGCCGGTGCCCGCCGCCAGGACGGTGGAGCCGGAGGGCGTGACGGTGAGGACCGGGGTCGCCTTGTCGGGCGTCGCCTCCGTGGAGCGGCGCCACTTGACCTGGCCGCTCGCCGGGTCGACCGCTCCCACCTGCTGGTTGACGTTGGTCGTGTGCAGCACGTCCTTGGCCAGGACGGAGGCCCCGAAGACCGAGCCGCGACCGCCCTTCACCGTCCACTTCACCTTGTCGCCGGACGTGTCGAAGGCGCGGAGGTCGGCGCCGTCCGCCGCGTAGACCACGCCGTCCCCGTCGCCCATGGCCTGGGCGGTGAGACCGACGGTGCCCAGGGGCTTGGACCACTGGAGCTTCCCGGTCTCGCGGTCGAAACTGTGGAAGCGGATCCTCTTCTTGTACGCCTTCACCTGGCGGCCGGTGAGGGTCGACGGGCGCTGGCGCACGATGAGGGAGTCCGGGCGCACCGCGATCGTCCAGTAGGTCGGCGGCAGGGCTCCGCGGCCGTTGGGCACCTGGGTCCGCCACAGCTCCCTGCGCCGCACGGTGTCGTACGCGAACAGGTACGACTTGACGACCTGCTTGTCCTTGCCGGGCTTCTCGCCCTTCTTCGGCTTGGGCGCCTTCACGGTGGCCTTGGTCGAGCCGGTGAACCAGACGGTCGCGCCGTCCGCCCCGACGAGCGTCCGTACGGCCAGCCCCGGCGCGTCCTTGAACGCTTCGGTGTAGGCCACCCGGTGGGCGGTACTGCCGTCCTTCACCGCGAGCCACAGCATCTCGGTGCGGCCCGCCACGAGGCAGTGCTCCTCGTCGACCGGGAGGGCGGCCCGGCCCGGGGCGCCGACCGGGTTCGCCCAGAGCCGGCGCCCGGTGCGCAGATCGACGGCGATGACCTGGCTCTCGTCCGACATCACGAGCAGGCGGTCGTTCCACAGGGCGGCGGTGAGCGGGACCGGTTCCTCAGCCGGGTGGTGGTAGACCCAGCGCGGTGCCGGGGCCACCCCCGCGACGCTGGGCCCGCCGGACGTCGGCGCCGGCTTGGGGTCCGGGCCGGGCTCGTCGTCGCCCGAGGTCAGCGCGTACAGCGTCCCGCCGCCGACCAGCAGACCGGCCACGCCGCCCACCGCCCCGAACAGCAGCCCGCGCCGGCTGACCCCGGACCGCCGGGGCTCGGCGGGCGGGGCGATGTTCGGGAGGGGCGCGGGCGGCAGCGGCAGCGGGGCGGGCTGGGCGGTCTGCTGCGCGTACGGGTGCTGCGGCTGCGGGTACCCGTAGGCGGACTGGTCCGGCCACGGAGCCTGCTGCCCGGGCTGCCCCGGCTGCCCGATCGCCCCGAGCTGCGTGGTGCGGGTGTCCGGCGCGGCGGTGGACGCGTCCGGGACCGTGCCGCCCGCGGCGACCGTCGGCTGCTGCCACTCGGGCACCGGCGTCGCCCGGTGCTGCGGCGGCACGGCGTCCTGTATGTCGGGCTCGGGCGCCGGCGGCTGGGGCGCGGGCGCGACGGCGTCCCACACGTCCCCGTACGACTTCGGGGCGTTGGCGCCCCGGGCGCCCGAGGGGTTCTCGTCGGACGCCGGATACTGATCGGGCACGGGGTTCTCCACAGACGCGTTCTTCATGGACACGGAATGCTCGGGCGCGGCCGCCAGCCGCCCGGCCCGGACGCCCTGCTCGGCCACCGCCGCCGCCAGCCCCTCCGGGAGCCAGCCGCCCGCGGCCAGGGCCGCTGCGCCCTCCAGGGCGAGTTCGGCGGCCACCGTGCCCGCCGTGGGCCGGTCGGCCGGGTCCTTCGCCAGGCAGCGGGCGATCAGGTCGCGCAACTCGTCGGGGACCCCGGTCAGTTCCGGGGCGGCCTGAGCGATGCGGTCGGCGGCCTCGGCCGGGGGGCCGTCGGCCAGCGGGGTCGTCCCGGTCGCCGCGTAGGCGAGCAGCAGGCCGAGCACGAAGAGGTCGGAGGCCGGGCCCGCCTCCTCGCCCGCGAGCTGCTCGGGGGTCAGATAGCCGAGCCGTACGGAGAGCCTGCCGCCCGGGCCCGCCGACGCCTCCGCCGCCGCACCCAGCGGGCCGAAGGCGGTGAGCCGGGGGCCGTCCTCGGCGAGCAGCACGGTCCCGGGCGCGAGGCCGTGCAGCACGGCGCCGGTGGCGTGGACCCGGGACAGGGTCTCGGCGATGCCGGCGCCCAGTATCCGCACGGCACGCCCGGGGAGCGGCCCGACGGCCTCTATGGCCTCGGCCAGGGTCAGCGCGGGGACGTACGCCGCAGCGGTCCACGGAGCGTCGGAGCCGTCCGTGCGGGTCTCCAGCGGCTCGTCGACCCAGCCTCCGGCGAGCCGGCCCGCGAGGCGCGCCTCGGTGTCGAAGCGGTGGTGGAAGGCGGGCGAGGCGGCGAGCTCCGGCCGGGCGGCGGTGACCACGACGAGCTCGCCGGGGTCCGTACCGTGCGCGAGGCCGGCGTCCGTACCGTGCGCGAGGCCGGCGTCCGTGCGGTGCGCGAGGTACTGCACCGCGGCGGCCGTCTCGCGCAAGCGGGCCAGCACGGTGTACGGCCCGAAGTGGCGTGGCTCGTCCTGACGCGGCGCCTCCATGGCGCATCCCCCCTTGTGACCCGTCCCCGTCCGTCTCCCCAGGGACCAGACGGTCGATCCTAGTGGGGCGGTTCCGGCGGCTCACCGCCCGGCTTCGACCACGGCCACCGGGGCCGGCTCCGCTCACGCCCCCCGGGGGCGTACTCGTAGATCCACCCCCGCTGGATGCCGAGCCGCTTCGTGTGGCCGGCCGGGGTCCTGCGGTACGCGTACACCGTGGGCGGCCCGCCGGCCGCGTCCGGGACCGGGACCTCGTACCACTGGGGCGGATGGCCGGTCGCGCCGGTGAGGACGGGCAGGACCCGGCCGTCCAGCGGGCCGCCGACGAAGGCGGTGTTCTCGCTTCTCACCCGTCAAGTCTGACTGATCAGTCCGGCGGCAGCAGATGCGCGGCCACGCCGGTCAGCGGGGCCAGCCGGTCCACCAGCCGCCCGGCCGGGCCCTCCACGGTCTCCAGCGGGAGCAGCGCGGCCACGGCGGCCGCGGTCTGCGGGTCCGAGGACGAGGTGACGGCCAGCAGGCCGATGAACTGGTCGACCAGCCAGTCCCGCAGTTCGGCCGCGTCCGGCCGCTTGCCCTCGTCCAGCCAGATCAGCGAGGCCGCCTCGACCGCCGCGATCCAGGTGCGCACCATCATGCTCATCCGGGGCGCGGGTCCGCTGTGCTCGCCGTGGCCCAGGTGCAGCAGGATCTGCTCGGCCGCCGAGCGGCGCACCTCGTCCACGATGGTGTTCGTCCGGGAGGTCTCGGCGACGCTGCCGCCCCGGAGCAGGGCGCTGAATCCGGCGTCGTGCTCGTCCACGAAGGCCAGGTAGCGGTCGAGGACGCGGGTGACCCGCTCGGTCGGCGGGCCCTCGGCGGGCTCCGCGAAGCACAGTTTCAGCTGCTCGGCGGCCGAGCGGAGCGCCGCCTCGTACAACTGCTGCCGCCCGCCCGGGAAGTAGCGGTACACCAGCGGACGCGACACCCCGGCCACGGTCGCGACCTCGTCCAGCGAGACCTCGTCGGGGGGCCGGTGCGCGAAGAGCGTGAGCGCCGCGCCGAGCAGCTGGGCGCGGCGCTCCTCGACGCTGAGTCTTCGGTACGCGCGGCCGGGCGGCGCGGCGGCAGCTGGGGTCATGGCCCCCAGACTAAGCGCACCCACCTTCACGCCAGCAGGCCCGAGCTCTTCCAGAGCCGGCGCCCCACCCCGTTCAGGACGCCGATGTCCTCGAAGAAGTCGGTCAGCCGCTTGGCGCCCGTCTGCATGACCTCCGTCCGGTGCCCGCTGGCCTTCACCTGGGCGACCGCCTCGTGGCGGTTCAGCCCCACGTTCTCGTACACCTGCGGGTTGACGAAGCAGACGGAGAAGACGCGGGCCGCCTGTCCGCAGCTGACGCGGGCCAGTTCGCGTTCCCAGCGGGGCGCGGTCACCATCTGGCGGCGCAGCTCCTCGCGGGCGTAGCGGACGTGCCGCGCCTCCTCGATGACGTGGATCCGGGTCACGCCGCGCACCAGGGGCTGGACGCGCTCGTCGGGGAAGGTCAGCCGCTGCATCCAGTCGAGGATCTCCTCGCCGAGGAGCGTTCCGGCGAACGAACCGGGCGTCGTGGAGACGCTCTTCAGGACGCGCGCCATGTTGTGGTAGCGGCGCGGCACGGTGTACGTGGGCCCGCCGCCCCAGGTGATCATGCGGCCGAACATCATCGAGTGCCGGCACTCGTCGGCGATCTCGGTGAGCGCGTAGCGGACGTGGCTGCTGGTCGGGGGCTTGTCGTAGACGTGCCGTACGAGCAGCTGCATGAGGATGATCTCGAACCAGATGCCGAGCGAGGCGAGCGAGGCGGCCTCGTGCCGGGCCAGTTCCTGGCGCTGGTCGTGCGACATGCGCTTCCACAGCGGGGTGTCGTAGAGCGAGACCAGCTCGGGCGGCCAGAACCACTTGCCGTCCTCCGGCAGCGCGTCCCAGTCGAGCTCCTTGTCCGGGTCGAAGGAGTGCTTGGCGGACGCTTCCAGGAGCCGCTCGGCGATCTGCTCGCGGCCGCGCAGCGGGCCGAGTGCGTCGCGGAGCGCCTGCAGGTCGCTTTCGGTCACGGTCGTCATCGCGGAGGCACCTCACCCATGGGTTACCGACGGTCACTCACTATGAGACTGCTTGTCAGCAAGCCCGTCAATCCCTTGTGCGCGACTTGTTGACCGCGCGTCTACCAACGTGTGAACCTGCCAACTGAGCGGGGAGCCCGCCGACTTCCCGGCATTCGCGAGGCGAAGGAGCCGTACGTGTCGACCCACGACCTCTACACCACCGCCCCCGAGGAACCGCTGTGGACCGTGCCCGCCACCGGCGCCGCCCGCTTCAGCTGGGACTACGACGACGGCCGCGAGCGCCTTCTCGCCCTGTACCAGAAGGGCAAGGACAAGCAGTGGGACGGCAACAAGCGCATCGACTGGAGCCTGGAGGTCGATCCCGCCGACCCGCTCGGCACCCCCGACGAGGCCCTGCCCCTGTACGGCACCCCGCACTGGGCGCGGATGACCGAGAAGGACCGGGGCGAGCTGCGCAAGCACTACGCCTCCTGGCAGTTCAGCCAGTTCCTGCACGGCGAGCAGGGCGCGATGATCTGCGCCGCCCGCATCGTGGAGGCCGTCCCCGACCTGGACGCCAAGTTCTACTCCGCGACCCAGGCCATGGACGAGGCCCGGCACGCGGAGATCTACGGCCGGTTCCTGCACGAGAAGATCGGGATGCTCTACCCGGTCAACGACAGCCTTCAGGGCCTGCTCGGCGACACCCTGCGCGACTCCCGCTGGGACATGCCCTACCTCGGCATGCAGGTCCTCATCGAGGGCCTGGCGCTGGCCGCGTTCGGCATGATCCGGGACACCACCACCGAGCCGCTGCCCAAGCAGATACTCGCCTACGTCATGCAGGACGAGGCCCGCCACGTCGCCTTCGGGCGGATGGCGCTGCGCGACTACTACAAGCAGCTCAGCGACGCGGAACGGCGCGAGCGCGAGGAGTTCGTCATCGAGGGCTGCTACCTGATGCGCGACCGGCTCAGCGGGGTCGAGGTCCTGGAGAACTTCGGCGTCGGCAGGCAGGAGGCGAAGGAGCTCTCCGAACACTCCGAATTCCTCCAGCTCTTCCGCAAGCTCCTGTTCAGCCGCATCGTCCCGTGCGTCAAGGACATCGGCCTGTGGGGCGAACGGCTCCAGAAGGCGTACGTCGACATGGGCGTCCTCGAACTCGGCGACTCCAGCCTGGACCTGCTCATGGCGCAGGACGAGGAGATCGCCGAACAGCTCGACAAGGACCGCTTCGAGGCGGAGGAGCGGGCGAGGGTGGCGGAAGTGGCCGAGGCGATCGCGCAGGGCGGGGCGGATGGAACAGGGGACTGAGGAGCACGACGGCCGCGCGGCCCTCCACGCGGCGGTGCGCTACGCGGCCCGCTCCATGCAGACGAGGTCCGCGCGGTCGTCCCATGACGGTACGACGGTGAAGCCGAGGCGTTCGTAGAGCGCGACGGCCCCGGTGCGCCACCGCCAGACGGAGAGCCGCACGGTGCGGGCGTCCGCGCGGCCGGCCTGCTCCAGCGCGGTTCCGAGCAGCGCGGAGGCCACGCCCCGGCCGCGCGCGGCGGGGTCCGTCCAGAGCCGCTTGATCTCGGCGGCGCCGTCGACCGGGCCGGTGACCGCGACGCACCCCACCGCCGCACCGCCGACCCGGGCGACGAGCACGGTGGCGTCGGCGAACGCGCGGTCCGGGGCCTCGGTCTCCAGCCGGTAGCGGTCGGGCAGCCCGGACGCGACCGCGACGGGCACGCCCTTCTCCGCCTCCGTGCACAGGTGGTAGCCGGTGAGCAGCGCGGCCAGGCCGGGCACGGCGTGCAGTGAGCCGGGCGGCGGGCATTCCACGGAGACGGGGCGTCGGTCGTCCATGGCCCGAGAATGGCACGAGGGCGCCTCGCGCCTGCGGCCGGGCAGGCCCCGGGAGACCTGGCGCGCGCATGCCGTAGCTTGGGCGGCATGAGCATGCCCCCGCCGCCGCAGGGTCCTTACGGCGCACCCCAGGGCCCCTACGGCCCGCCGCCGCCCCAGCCGAATCCGTACGCCCAGCAGCAGCCCTGGGGAGCCCCGCAGGGGTCCGTGCCCCAGCCGTGGGGGCCGCCGCCCGGCGGGCCCGGGTTCCCTCCGCCCCGGCGGGCCCGGCCCGGGGTGATCGCGGCGGTCGTCGTCGGGGCGCTCGCGGTCGCGGGCGGCATCGTCTTCGGCGTCGTACAACTGGGGGACGCGGCCGACGACAAGCTGCCGGTGTCCTCGGGGTTCCCGGCGGCCGAGTACCGGCTGACCGTGCCGAAGACGCTGCTGGAGGGCGAGTACACCCTTCAGGAGGACACCTCGGCGACGGACGGCAAGGACATCGAGGACACGTACGACCCGACCATCCGCGACCCCAAGGCGGTGATCACCCAGTACGCGTCGAAGGACGGCGGGACGCTGATCGTCTCCGGGATGTGGGGGCGCATCAAGAAGCCCGAGTTCTCCCGCGACACGATCCTCGACGGGGCCGCCGAGACCGAGGGGATGACCGTGGCGGTGCCCGCACGGGAGTTCACGCCCGAGGGCTACGGGATCACCGTCGCCTGCGAGGTCGTCCGCTCCGAGGACGGGGGCGTCACCAGCACGCTGCCCATGTGCGCGTGGGGCGACGAGAACACCGCCTCCTTCGTCGCCGTCGTCACCGCCGAGACCGCGCTCCAGGACCCCGGGGGGGGGGGGGGGGGGGGGGGGGGGGGGGAGGGGG
>NZ_JBMNDO010000045.1:0-57782 GCF_052542855.1 Streptomyces sp. SAS_281 | reverse complement strand
CGGGTCAAGCAGTTTTCGCTTTCCAGTTCTTCGCTTTCGCGTTTCCCTTTCCGGCGAGTCCGACTCTATCAGATCCTTTCGGGCCTGATTCCCAGTCAGTGGGGCTTGTCCTCCCGGCCGTTGGGCCGTTCCGACGAGTGAGACATTAGCGGAATCCTGGGCCCCGACGCTAATCGGGGTCGCGCTCCTTCGAACGCGGATTCCTCATTTCGCATAAACGCACGCCAAGACATGCGACAACTGTCGCGTGCTCGTTGTGGTTACTGCGGAATGGCTGTCCGGGGACCAACCGGAGTCGGCGCTCACGTCGGACAACTCGGAGCACACTACGGATCCGGAGAGGGCGTGTCAACCCCCGGCTGGGCCGGGGGTCACTGGCCCTGGTCAGCCGTTGCCGGAGGCCAGCTCACGGCTGCGGTCACGGGCCGCTTCGAGTGCGGCGATGAGGGCCGCGCGTACACCGTGGTTCTCCAGTTCGCGGATGGCGCTGATGGTGGTGCCGGCCGGGCTGGTGACGGCCTCACGGAGCTTGACCGGGTGCTCACCGCTGTCCCGGAGCATCACGGCGGCGCCGATGGCGGCCTGGACGATGAGGTCGTGGGCCTGGGCGCGCGGCAGACCGAGCAGGATGCCGGCGTCCGTCATCGCCTCGACGAGGAAGTAGAAGTACGCCGGGCCCGAGCCGGAGAGGGCGGTGGCCGCGTCCTGCTGGGACTCCGGGACGCGCAGGGTCTTGCCGACGCCCTTGAAGATGGCGTCCGTCGAGGCGAGGTGCTCCCCCGTGGCGTGACTGCCCCCCGAGATGACGGACATGCCCTCGTCCACCAGGACCGGCGTGTTCGGCATGACGCGGACGACCGGGGTGCCGGCGGTGAGGCGGTCCTCGATGAACGCGGTCGTGATGCCGGCAGCCGCGCTGATCACCAGGCGGTCCGCGGTGAGGTGCGGAGCCAGCTCGTCCAGGAGGCGGCCCATGTCCTGGGGCTTGACCGCGAGGATCAGGATGTCCGCCCGCTTCGCGGCCTCCGCGTTGGTGACCGCGTCCACGCCGTACCGGTCGCGCAGTTCCGCGGCCCGGTCCGAGCGGCGGGTGGTGACCAGCAGGTTCGACGGGCGCCAGCCGGCCCGGATCATGCCGCTGAGCAGGGCCTCGCCGATCTTGCCGGTGCCGAGGACTGCAACTGTCTGGGTCATGCCGTTCACCCTCCGGGCGGTGCTCGATGTGCGCGGTGCTCAGTGCTCGTCGGCGCCATCTTCGCACCGCCCCGTCAGGCGGTGCGGCGGCGGAGGGTGGCGGCGCCGAGGGCCAGGACGAGCAGGGCGCAGCCCGCCACGACGAGGACGTCGCGTACGAAGTCCCCGGTGACCTCGGTGTGGTGGAGGACCTCGTTCATCCCGTCCACGGCGTACGACATCGGCAGCACGTCCGAGACGGCCTCCAGGAACGGCGCCATCCGGTCGCGCGGGATGAAGAGGCCGCAGAGCAGCAGCTGCGGGAAGATCACCGCCGGCATGAACTGCACCGCCTGGAACTCGGAGGCCGCGAACGCCGAGACGAACAGCCCGAGTGCCGTGCCGAGCAGCGCGTCGAGCACCGCGACCAGGAGCAGCAGCCACAGCGACCCCATGACGTCCAGGCCGAGGGCCCACACCGACAGGCCGGTGGCCAGGAGCGACTGGAAGACGGCGACGGCCCCGAAGGCGAGCGCGTAACCCGCGATGAGGTCGCCCTTGCCGAGCGGCATCGAGAGCAGGCGCTCCAGGGTGCCGGTGGTCCGTTCCCGCAGGGTGGCGATCGAGGTGACCAGGAACATCGTGATCAGCGGGAAGATCCCCAGCAGCGAGGCGCCGATCGAGTCGAAGGTCTGCGGGCTGCCGTCGAAGACGTACCGCAGCAGCGTGATCAGGAGGACCGGGACCAGCAGGAGCAGCGCGACCGTGCGGGGGTCGTGGGCGAGCTGGCGCAGGACGCGGGCGGCCGTGGCGAGGGTGCGGGCCGGGCTGAGGGGGGCTGTCGTGCTGCTCATCGGGCGTTCTCCTTGCGGTGGGCGGCCGCGTCGACCAGGTGCAGGAAGGCCGCTTCGACGGTGTCGGTGCCGGCGGCGGTGCGCAGGGCGTCCGGGGTGTCGTCGGCGAGGATCTCGCCCTCGCGCATGAGGAGGAGGCGGTGGCAGCGCTCGGCCTCGTCCATGACGTGGGAGGAGATGAGGAGTGCGGTGCCGCGTTCGGCGGCGAGGGTGTGGAAGAGCTGCCACAGGTCGCGGCGCAGGACCGGGTCGAGGCCGACCGTCGGTTCGTCCAGGACGAGCAGATCGGGCGTGCCGAGGAGGGCGACGGCGAGCGAGACGCGGGTGCGCTGGCCGCCGGAGAGGTTGCCGGCGAGGGCGTCCTCGTGGCTGGTCAGGTCGACCTCGGTGAGCGCGCGGGTGACCGCCTCGTGACGGGCGGCGCGGTGGGCGCGGCCGGGCTGGAGGATCGCCGCGAAGTAGTCGAGGTTCTGGCGGACGGTGAGGTCGGTGTAGACCGAGGGCGCCTGGGTGACGTACCCGACGCGGGGGCGGAGGGAGGGGTGTCCTGCGGGGCTGCCGAGGACCTGGAGGGTGCCGGTGGCCTTGGCCTGGGTGCCGACGACGGCGCGCATGAGGGTGGATTTGCCGCAGCCGGAGGGGCCGAGGAGGCCGGTGATCCTGCCGGGTTCGACGGTGAAGTCGAGGCCCTTGAGGACCGTGCGGCTGCCTCGTTGGACGGTGAGGCCACGGGCCTCGACGGCGACGCCCGAAGAATTCATCATGTGATGAATATTGGCTCCGCGGGACCGCCGCCGTCAAGGGACCGGGCGGGGCTGCCCCGGCTCAGCGCACGGCCGCGTGCAGCTCCACGACGTAGGCCTCCTCCACCGTGCCGTCGGGGAACTCCGTCAGGAGCCGGGCCCGCTCCTCGACGAGGAAACCCCGGGCGGCGGCGTCTTCGATGGTCAGGAACGCGGAATGGCTGCCCAGGTTGTCGAGGTGGGTGGTGAGAGGGACGCTCCGGGTCCACGGGACGCGGCGGTGGGTGAAGGCGAGGTCCGGCGGCAGGTCGCGGTCCTGGACGGCCGAGCGCCTCGGGCCCAGTTCCTCCGGGCCCACGCCGAAGAAACGGAGGAGCCGTTCCTCCTGGGCGGCGATCCACGGGACCGTGTCGTCGGTGACGTTCCACCAGAGGGCGAGCGTGCCGCCCGGCCGCAGGACGCGCCGGACCTCGGCGGTGGAGCGGGCGTGATCGGTCCAGTGCCAGGACTGGGCGTACGTGATCAGGTCGGCCGAGGCGGTCGCGAACGGGAGCCGGTTGCCGTCGCCCCGCACGAGCGGGACGTCCGGGAGGCCCCGGCGCAGCTCGGCGGCCATGCCGGGCCCGGGCTCGACGGCGACGACGCGGGCGCCGCGGTCGAGGAGGCGGCGGGTCGAGATGCCGGTGCCCGCGCCGACGTCCAGGGCGCGGGCTCCTCGCAGGGGGCGGCCTGCGATGTCCTCGACGGCGTCGAACAGCGCGTCCGGGTAGCTGGGGCGGGCGGCGGCGTACTGGGCGGCGGCCCGGTCGAAGGACAGGGCGCGCGAGGGGCCCGGGGCCGCATCCGGTGAGTGTGTCGTGGTCATGCGGCCATCGTGCCCCCGGGCGGCGCGTCAGCCGCGGCGGCCCTTCTTCTTGCGGGCGGCCGGGTTGCCGGTGCGGGAGGCGCGGCGCTTCGCGTACCGGGCGACGGCCTCCTCGTACTCCGTACGCCTCAGCTTCTCGCCGGGCGCCTCGGTGAACGTACGGAAGAAGTACGCGAGCAGCGAGCCGACGAAGCCGATGGCCTTCAGGCCGCGCAGGTTCTCCTCGCGGGCCGGGTCGGCCGGGCGGCGGCCGAAGCCCTCCCAGGTCTTGCGGAAGGCGATCGCGCTGCAGACGGCGAACATCGCGATGACCAGCACGCCGACGAAGCCGCCGACGTCGGCGATCTCCAGCCCCTGGTACGCGAAGCGGAGGACGAGGCAGGCCGCGGCCACCGCGAGGAGGGAGCCGACGGCGGCTCCGACGCGACGCAGTCCGTAGTTGCCGTCGTGGGCGACCCACGTGGTCCCGAAGAAGCGGAGGGACTCGGGCTGCGGGCCCTGCGGGGTCGCGGCCGGCGGCTCGGACGGGCCGGGGGCCGCGCCTTCGGGGGTCTCGCTGTTCTCGCTCACGGAGTCGATTATCCCGCAGGTTGAGCGGCGGCCGGGGGGCCGTGCGTGCGGCCCCCCGGTACCGATCGGGTCAGCCCAGCTTCGAGACGTCGCGGACGGCGCCCCGGTCGGCGCTCGTCGCCATCGCGGCGTACGCGCGGAGGGCGGCCGAGACCTTGCGGTCGCGGTTCTTCGGGGCGTACACGCCGTTCAGGGCCTCGCGGCGGGCGGCCAGCTCGGCCTCGGGGACCAGGAGGTCGAT
Source organism: Streptomyces sp. SAS_281 (assembly GCF_052542855.1). Classification (NCBI taxonomy): domain Bacteria; kingdom Bacillati; phylum Actinomycetota; class Actinomycetes; order Kitasatosporales; family Streptomycetaceae; genus Streptomyces; species Streptomyces sp. SAS_281. The sequence goes on along the minus strand of NZ_JBMNDO010000045.1, from coordinate 53,336 downwards.
CGAGCGGTTCGGGATGTCGATCCGGATCCGGTCGCCGTCCTCCACCAGCGCGATCGCTCCGCCGGAGGCGGCCTCGGGCGAGGCGTGGCCGATGGACAGGCCCGACGTACCGCCGGAGAAGCGGCCGTCCGTGATCAGGGCGCAGGTCTTGCCGAGGCCGCGGCCCTTCAGGTACGAGGTCGGGTAGAGCATCTCCTGCATGCCCGGGCCGCCCTTGGGGCCCTCGTAGCGGATGACGACGACGTCGCCCTCGTTGACCTGCTGGGTGAGGATCTTCTGGACGGCCTCCTCCTGCGACTCGCAGACGACGGCCGGGCCCTCGAAGGTCCAGATGGACTCGTCGACACCCGCCGTCTTCACGACGCATCCGTCCACGGCCAGATTGCCGCGCAGGACCGCGAGGCCGCCGTCCTTGGAGTAGGCGTGCTCCACGGAGCGGATGCAGCCGCCCTCGGCGTCCTGGTCCAGGCTGTCCCAGCGCTCGGACTGGGAGAACGCCTCCGCCGAGCGCACGCAGCCGGGAGCGGCGTGCCACAGTTCGACCGCCTCCGGCGCCGGGGAACCGCCGCGCACGTCCCAGGTCTTCAGCCAGTCGTCCAGCGACGGGCTGTGCACGGAGTGCACGTCCTCGTTGAGCAGGCCCCCCCGGTGCAGTTCACCGAGGAGGGCCGGGATGCCGCCGGCGCGGTGCACGTCCTCCATGTAGTACGTGCGGTCCTTGGCGACGTTCGGGGCGACCTTGGCCAGGCACGGGACGCGGCGCGACAGGGCGTCCATCTCGGTCAGGCCGTAGGAGACGCCCGCCTCCTGGGCGGCGGCCAGGAGGTGCAGGATCGTGTTGGTGGAGCCGCCCATCGCGATGTCGAGCGCCATGGCGTTCCCGAAGGCGGCGGCCGTGGCGATGTTGCGGGGCAGGACCGATTCGTCGTCCTGCTCGTAGTAGCGGCGGGTCAGGTCCATCACCGTGCGGGCGGCGTTCTCGTAGAGCGCCTTGCGGGCGGTGTGGGTGGCCAGGACCGATCCGTTGCCGGGGAGGGAGAGGCCGGATCGCCTCGGTCAGGCAGTTCATCGAGTTGGCGGTGAACATGCCGGAACAGGAACCGCAGGTGGGACAGGCGTTCTCCTCGATGCGGAGGATGTCCTCGTCGGAGATCTTGTCGTTGACCGCCTCCGACATCGCGTCGACCAGGTCGAGCGTGCGCACCGTGCCGTCGACCAGCGTGGCGCGGCCCGACTCCATCGGCCCGCCGGAGACGAAGACCGTCGGGATGTTCAGGCGCAGGGCCGCGTTGAGCATGCCCGGGGTGATCTTGTCGCAGTTGGAGATGCAGATCAGGGCGTCGGCGCAGTGCGCCTCGACCATGTACTCCACGCTGTCCGCGATGAGGTCGCGGGAGGGGAGGCTGTAGAGCATGCCGCCGTGGCCCATGGCGATGCCGTCGTCCACGGCGATCGTGTTGAACTCGCGCGGGATGCCGCCGGCGGCGACGACCGCCTCGCTGACGATCCGGCCGACGGGGGCCAGGTGGGTGTGGCCCGGCACGAACTCCGTGAAGCTGTTGGCGACGGCGATGATCGGCTTCCGGCCGATGTCCGCGCCGGGTACCCCGGAGGCCCGCATAAGGGCGCGGGCGCCCGCCATGTTGCGGCCGTGGGTGACTGTGCGGGACCTCAGCGTGGGCATCGTCTTTTCGCTCCTTCTGCGTTGAAGACTGTTCTTGAGCGTACGCCGTCGGTGCCAGGATGTGGACCGGGTGTCCGCTATGCGGAAGCGTCCGCCCCGGACCCCGCGCCTCGAACGCCGGCGGCGCCGGTCTCTGCCCCTCGTCGCCGCGGATGTGCGGCGGCGAGGGCGGGATTCAGGCCCCCTGCGGCGATCGGGCAGCGGGGGTCCGGGGGCAGCGCCCCCGACGACGGTGCCGCGGGCTTACGGGGACGGCTCCGTCAGGTACCGCTGGAGCGTCGGGGCCACCATCGCGACGATCTTCTCCGGCGGCGCGGACGCCAGCGGCTCCGCCCCCAGCACGTACCGCAGTATCGCGATCCCCACCATGTGCGACGCCGCCAGCTCCGCGCGGAACGTCGCGTCCGGGATGTCCAGGCCCGCCGCCACGCGGTCCAGGAGGCGGCGCAGCACGAAGCTCCGGAGGACCTTCGCGGCGGCCTCGTGGGTGAGGGCGGAGCGGAGGACCGCGAGGAGGGGGGCCCGGGTCGCCGGGTTCTCCCAGATGCCGATGAAGGCGCGGGCCAGGCGTTCGCCCACGTTCTCGGCGTCCCCTTCGAGGACGGCCGGGACGAGCAGCGCGGGCTCGAAGGACAGCTCGATCGCGGCGGCGAAGACCTCGTCCTTCGTGCCGAAGTAGTGGTGGACCAGCGCGGAGTCGACGCCGGCCGCGCGGGCGATGCCCCGCACCGAGGTCTTGTCGTACCCGCGCTCGGCGAACTCCGTGCGGGCCGCCTCCAGGATGCGGGTGCGCGCGTCCGGGCCGGTGTCCGACGCGGCACGGGCGGGGCGGCCCCGGCGCCGGGGGCCGGTCGGGTCCGGCGTCATGAGCGGGGGGCGCGCTCGGTGGACGCGGCGAGGTGGAGCCGGGTGAAGGCGAGCGCCTCGGCGAGGTCGGCCTCGCGTTCGGCGGTGGACATCGCGCGGCGGGTGTTGACCTCGATGACCACGTGCCCGTCGAAGCCGGAACCGGCCAGCCGCTCCAGCAGTTCCGCGCAGGGCTGGTCGCCCCGGCCGGGCACCAGGTGCTCGTCCTTGTTGGACCCCTTGCCGTCGGCCAGGTGGACGTGGGCCAGCCGGTCGCCCATCCGGTCCACCATGGCCAGGCCGTCCGTGCGGGCGGTGGCGGTGTGCGACAGGTCCACCGTGAAGTGGCGGTAGTCGTCGTTGGTGACGTCCCAGTCGGGGGCGTACGCGAGCATCTCGCGGTCCCGGTAGCGCCACGGGTACATGTTCTCGACGGCGAACCGGACGTCCGTCTCGTCGGCCATCCGCCAGATTCCGGTGACGAAGTCGCGGGCGTAGTTGCGCTGCCACCGGAACGGGGGGTGGACGACGACCGTCGACGCGCCCAGCTTCTCGGCGGCGGCGCGGGCCCGCTGGAGCTTGACCCACGGATCGGTCGACCAGACCCGCTGGGTGATCAGCAGACAGGGCGCGTGCACGGCGAGTATCGGCACCTGGTGGTAGTCGGAGAGCCGGCGCAGCGCCTCGATGTCCTGACTGACCGGGTCGGTCCAGACCATGACCTCGACGCCGTCGTAACCGAGGCGCGCGGCGATCTCGAAGGCCGTCGCCGTCGACTCCGGATAGACCGAGGCCGTCGACAGGGCGACCTTCGCATCCGGGACGCGCACCACTGGTTCTGCCACGCAGACAGCGTACGGGCAGTGGTGCGCCCCACCCGAGGGAGAGCGGCGGAAAGTGACAAGGGCCGCACCACCGGCCCGCCCCCTCAGTCCAGCGCCGGTTCCCCGTCCGCCGGCAGGTGGTCCAGGCGGCGCAGGATCACACCCTCGCGCAGCGCCCACGGGCAGATCTCCAGCTCCTCCACGTCGAGCAGGTCCATCGCGCCCTCCGCGACCAGCGCCCCGGCCAGCAGCTGGGCGGCCCGGCCCTCGGACACGCCGGGCAGGGTCCCGCGCTCCTCGGCGGTCATCGCGGCCAGCTTCGGCACCCACTCCTCCAGCGCCTTGCGGCTGAGGGTGCGCGGCACGTCCTGGCCCTCGGCGGACCGGGCCGCACCCGCGATCCTGGCCAGCTGCTTGAACGTCTTGGAGGTGGCCACCACGTGGTCCGGGCGGCCGATGCGGGCGAAGTCGCCGACGCTGCGGGCGATGCGCGCCCGTACGTGCCGGCGCAGCGCCTTCACCTCGGCCGGGTCCGGCGGGTCGCCCGGCAGCCAGCCCGCGGTGAGGCGCCCGGCGCCCAGCGGCAGCGAGACCGAGGCGGCCGGTTCCTCGTCCATGCCGTACGCGATCTCCAGCGAGCCGCCGCCGATGTCGAGGACCAGCAGCTTGCCCGCCGACCAGCCGTACCAGCGGCGGGCGGCGAGGAAGGTGAGCCGGGCCTCCTCCGTACCGCTGAGGACCGCGAGGTCGACGCCCGTCTCGTCCCGGACCCGTTCCAGGACCTGGTCGGCGTTGCTCGCGTCGCGTACCGCCGAGGTGGCGAAGGCGAGGACGTCCTCGCAGCCCTTGTCCTCGGCGGCTTCGAGCGCACCCGCGACCGTACCGACCAGCCGCTCCACGCCCAGCGGGCCGATCGCGCCGTCCTCGTCGAGGAGTTCGGCGAGGCGCAGCTCGGCCTTGTGCGAGTGCGCGGGCAGCGGGCGGGCGCCGGGGTGGGCGTCCACCACCAGCAGATGAACCGTGTTCGACCCCACGTCGAGGACTCCGAGTCTCATACGGGGCACGCTACTGCGGCCGGCACACATACTCTGGGCCCGTGCCAAAGACGAAAAAGGCGAAGCCGGGCAAAGCCACGAAGAAGCGGGACATCGAGGCGGAGACCCCGCAGGACATCAAGCACGTGGAGAAGGTGGAGATGCGGACGCCGGCCGCGTCCGAGCCGGATCCCTCCGACGAGACGGAGCTCGACTTCGCGCGCGCCTGGGTGGAGTTCCCCGACCCCGCCGACGACGAGCAGGTCTTCCGCTGCGATCTGACCTGGCTGACGTCCCGGTGGACGTGCATCTTCGGCAGCGGCTGCCAGGGCATCCAGGCGGGCCGCGCCGACGACGGCTGCTGCACGCTGGGCGCCCACTTTTCGGACGAGGACGACGAGAAGCGGGTGGCCGGTCATGTCGCGCGCCTCACTCCTGAGCTGTGGCAGTTCCATGACGTGGGTACGGAGACGGGCTGGACGCAGACCGACGAGGACGGGGACCGCCAGACGCGTCGCTGGCAGGGCTCGTGCATCTTCCAGAACCGGCCGGGCTTCCCGGCGGGGGCGGGCTGCTCGTTGCACATCCTGGCGCTGCGGGAGGGCCGGGAGCCGCTGGAGACCAAGCCCGACGTGTGCTGGCAGCTGCCCGTACGGCGTACGTACGAGTGGATCGACCGGCCCGACGACACCCGGGTGCTCCAGGTGTCGATCGGTGAGTACGACCGGCGGGGCTGGGGTCCGGGCGGGCACGACCTGCACTGGTGGTGCACATCGGCGACCTCGGCGCACGGGGGCGGTGAGCCGGTGTACGTGTCGTACCGGCCGGAGCTCATCGAGCTGATGGGCAAGGAGGCGTACGACACGCTGACGGAGCTCTGCGAGCAGCGGCTCGCCTCGCTGCTGCCGATGGCCCCGCACCCGGCGGACCCGGCGTAGCACCTCAGTTCGCGGGGGGAGGGGTGCTCGGCCCCTTCGGCGGCGCGGGCGGCCCGGAGGAGCCGGTCGGGTCCGGGGTCGGGCTCGGGTCGGGCTCCGTCGGCGTCGGCGTCGTCGGACCGGGCGTCGGGGTGGAGGGATCCGGGGTGGGTTCCGGGTCCGGCGTACCGGTCCTCGGCGGGACCGGGCGCGGGTGGAGTCCGCGCGGTGAGGCGCCGGGGGTGGGCGCCTTGGCCCCGTAGCCGTGCAGGGCGACGACCGCGCCCGAGGGAGCGACGGTGAGGTGGGCGGTCCAGGGGCCTGCGGGCTGCCGCGCGTGGTCCACGAGGGCGCGGATCGTGACGCTGCCGCCGGCCGGGAGCCTGCCGGAGGTGCGGCTCAGGGTCACCCAGGGCCGGTCGGTGGCGGCGGTCCAGGAGACCGGCCCGGCCTTCGAGGCGGTGAGGGTGATCAAGGTGGCGGAACCGGCGGTGCGGGTCCGGACGGTGAGCCGGCCCTCGCCGTGGGCGGCGGGATCGCGGGAGGGGTCGGCACCCTTGCTGACGATCTCGGCGGAGACCTCCGGCAGCGAGTCGTCGCCGGTGAAGCGGGAGCCGCCGTCCGGGCGGGCGTTCCCGGCGTTCTCGTAGGGGGCGTAGGGGGTCTCGGCGCCACCACCGGTCCCGTTGTCGGCGGCGCTGACCGCCGAGCCGTCGCGGCCCTCGCCGGTGAGGGGCGCCCCCCGGTACGCGGACCACAGGGCGATGACGGGGGCGGCGACGACGGTGGCGACGACCGTCGTGGTCATGACCCGGGAACGCAGCCGGTCGCGGCGCGCGGCGTGGTCCTTGGGGTCCATGGGGAAGCCGGTGCGGTCGAAGCGGGGAGTGGCGGACCGATTCTTCAGGTGTTTCCGCGCGTGCAGCATGGCCACGTACGCGGAGGGGCGCGGCGCCTCCACGACCGGCAGCGCGGCGGCCGGGGCGACCGTCTTCCCGGGCCACGGCGCCTCGGCCCCGGCGCGCTCGGCGGCGCGGCGGCAGCGCGGGCAGTCGTCCACGTGCCGGACGAGTTCGCGGCGCAGCGTGGGCGAGAGGAGTGCGCGGTGGTCGCCGGTGAGCCGGGCGGCCGTGGGGCAGTTGCCCGTCTCCACGACGGCGAGGGCGGCCCGGGTCCGCTCGACCTCGCAGGCGGCGCCGGCCAGCAGCTCGCGGGCGGCCGTGGGCGCGAGGCCGAGGACGGCGGCGACGGCGTGCGGGGTCAGTCCGTGCCGGACGGCCAGCTCCAGCGCCTCTCGCTGCTCCGGGGTGGTGCCGGCGGCCTCGGGCCAGGCCAGCCGGGCCAGCTCCCGGCGGTGCGCCTCGGCGGCGGGGGCGCTCTCCGGGGCCTCCGGCGTGGCAGACGCGGCCGTGTGGGCGGCTGGTGACGCGGGGCGCGCCGCGCGCCGGGCCGGGCGGGCGGCCGTCGGGGTGCGGCGGTCCTCGTCCGCGGATCTGCGGTGCGGGGGGCGGGCGGGGTCCGGGCGGCGGTGGGCGCGGCGGCCCTGCTTCTGCTCGGTGAGCCGGCGCAGACACGTCCACCGGGCCAGGGCGTACAGCCAGGTTTTACGTTCCTCCTCGCCGGCCGGGCAGCGGGAGCCCTGCCGTTCGGCCAGGGCCAGGACGCCGCCCAGCGCTTCGGTGGCGGCGTCGTGGTCGCAGAGGACGGAGAGGCAGTAGGTGAAGAGGCCGTCGAGATGCGGCTCGTAACGGGCGGGCGGCTTCGGTGCGGCGTGCGAGGAGTGGGGCGCGCGATGCTGGCCCCGGTGTGCGCCGGGGGTGTTCGTCGGAGTCTCCAGCCTGCTGCTCGTCACCTAGCGACCGTAGGCACGGCGGACTCGCCCCTCGTACTCCTTGAGTAGATTTAACCCTTACGGGTGAACGTATCGCGCGATAAAGGACAGGCGTTCCCGGCCGCGTTGTCAGACCTCACCGATACGGTGGCGCCATGGCTGCCCGTACGAAATCCGCGAAGGACCGGCCGTCCTACCGCTGCACCGAATGCGGCTGGACCACCGCGAAGTGGCTCGGCCGCTGTCCCGAGTGCCAGGCGTGGGGGACGGTCGAGGAGTTCGGCGGCGCGCCCGCCGTCCGGACCACGGCGGCGGGGCGGGTCTCCACCGCCGCGCTGCCCATCGGCCAGGTGGACAGCCGGCAGGCCACCGCCCGGCCGACCGGTGTCGGCGAACTGGACCGGGTCCTGGGCGGCGGTCTGGTGCCCGGGGCCGTCGTGCTGCTCGCGGGCGAGCCGGGCGTCGGCAAGTCCACGCTGCTGCTCGACGTCGCGGCGAAGGCGGCGAACGACGAGCACCGCACCCTGTACGTGACGGGTGAGGAGTCGGCCTCCCAGGTCCGGATGCGGGCCGACCGCATCCACGCGATCAACGATCACCTGTACCTGGCGGCGGAGACCGATCTGTCGGCGGTGCTCGCCCACCTCGACGCGGTCAAGCCCTCACTGCTGGTCCTGGACTCGGTGCAGACCGTGGCCTCGCCGGAGATCGAGGGCGCGCCGGGCGGGATGGCGCAGGTCCGCGAGGTGGCGGGGGCGCTGATCCGGGCCTCCAAGGAGCGCGGGATGTCGACGCTGCTCGTGGGCCATGTCACCAAGGAGGGCGCGATCGCCGGGCCCAGGCTCCTGGAACACCTGGTGGACGTGGTGCTGTCGTTCGAGGGCGACCGCCATGCCCGGCTGCGTCTGGTGCGCGGCGTCAAGAACCGGTACGGGGCGACCGACGAGGTCGGCTGCTTCGAACTGCACGACGAGGGCATCACGGGCCTCGCCGACCCCTCCGGCCTGTTCCTCACGCGGCGCGACGAGCCGGTGCCGGGCACCTGCCTGACCGTGACGCTGGAGGGGAAGCGGCCGCTGGTGGCCGAGGTGCAGGCGCTGACGGTGGACTCGCAGATCCCGTCTCCCCGGCGGACCACCTCGGGTCTGGAGACCTCCCGGGTGTCGATGATGCTCGCGGTCCTGGAGCAGCGCGGCCGGATCAGCTCGCTGGGCAAGCGGGACATCTACAGCGCGACGGTGGGCGGTGTGAAGCTGTCCGAGCCGGCCGCCGACCTGGCGATCGCGCTGGCTCTGGCGAGCGCGGCGAGCGACACCCCGCTGCCGAAGAACCTGGTGGCGATCGGCGAGGTGGGGCTCGCGGGCGAGGTGAGACGGGTCACGGGGGTGCAGCGCAGGCTGGCCGAGGCGCACCGCCTGGGGTTCACGCACGCCCTGGTCCCGACCGATCCGGGCAAGGTCCCGGCCGGTATGAAGGTGACGGAGGTGGCCGACATGGGCGACGCGCTCAGGGCGCTCCCGCGCCGGACCCGCGCACAGGCCCCCCGGGAGGACGACGCGCGCCGGTAGACTTTGCCCTGGTCTCGCCCGTCCGTACGAACGGTACGAGGGACGTAGGGTCCTTCGATTGGACGGCCTGTTCCGACCGACAGGCCACGAGGGCACCGCAAACCTGTGACCGGAGGAGTGCAGTGGCAGCCAGCGACCGGGCAGCATCGCCCGGAAAGTCCGGCCAAACCACGGGCAACGAGGCGCTGATGCGCGCGTCGTTGAGCGCCGTCGCGCCCGGAATGGCCCTGCGGGACGGCCTGGAGCGCATTCTCCGCGGCAACACCGGTGGTCTGATCGTGCTCGGCATGGACAAGACCGTCGAGTCGATGTGCACGGGCGGCTTCGTGCTGGACGTGGAGTTCACCGCGACCCGGCTGCGGGAGCTGGCCAAGCTGGACGGCGCGCTGATCCTCGACAAGGACATGTCGAAGATCCTGCGCGCCGGTGTGCAGCTGGTCCCGGACGCGTCGATCCCCACCGAGGAGACCGGCACCCGGCACCGCACGGCGGACCGGGTCTCCAAGCAGTGCAATTTCCCGGTCGTCTCGGTCTCCCAGTCGATGCGCCTGATCGCGCTGTACGTGAACGGGGAGAGGCGGGTCCTGGAGGAGTCCGCGGCGATCCTGTCCCGCGCCAACCAGGCCCTGGCCACGCTGGAGCGGTACAAGCTGCGGCTGGACGAGGTCGCCGGGACGCTCTCCGCGCTGGAGATCGAGGACCTGGTGACCGTCCGGGACGTGACGGCGGTGGCCCAGCGCCTGGAGATGGTCCGCCGGATCGCGACGGAGATCGCGGAGTACGTGGTGGAGCTCGGCACCGACGGGCGGCTGCTCTCGCTCCAGCTGGACGAGTTGATCGCGGGCGTGGAGCCGGAGCGCGAGCTGGTCGTGCGGGACTACGTGCCCGAGCCGACCGCGAAGCGTTCGCGCACGGTGGCGGAGGCGCTGACCGAGCTGGACTCGCTGACCCACACGGAGCTGCTCGAACTCCCCGTCGTGGCGCGGGCGCTGGGCTACAGCGGCTCGCCCGAGACGCTGGACTCGGCGGTGTCGCCGCGCGGTTTCCGGCTGCTGGCGAAGGTGCCGAGGCTGCCGGGCGCGATCATCGACCGGCTCGTGGAACACTTCGGCGGTCTGCAGAAGCTGCTCGCGGCGAGCGTGGACGACCTCCAGACGGTGGACGGGGTCGGCGAGGCCAGGGCGCGCAGCGTGCGCGAGGGCCTGTCCCGGCTGGCCGAGTCGTCCATCCTCGAACGGTACGTGTAGGGCCCCGGCGCTCCCCCTGGGCACCGGGGCCGGTGCTCAGTCCTTCGCGAGGACGAACGAGGCGCGCTGCACGGGCTCGCCCGGCGCCTTGGCCTCCACGAGGTACGTGCCCGGCTTGGCCTTGCCCGCGGGTGGCGTCGCACACTTGGGGGCGCTCTGCGCCCGGTCCCACTTCACGCTGTGCACGACGGTCTTCCCGGCGGGCACCTCGATCAGGACGGGCTTCGGGTCGCGCGGGCAGTCCTTGGACGACCACAGCTCGTCGTCGTCCCCGCCCGCCTCGGTGACGGTGAGCACCGCGCTCTTCGGCCCGAAGTCGGCCTTGCAGGCGGTGGACGAGGTGTTCGTGACGAACAGCCGGAACGTGGGCTTCTCGTCGGGGGCGTAGCTGAGTTCGGTCTTCAGGGCGATCCGGATCGCGCCCGCAGCGCAGTCGGGGAGCGAGGAGCCGGCCGGTACGGGACGCGCGGCCGCCACTCCGTCCGTTCCGCCGGAGCCGGTGGAACCGGAAGCGGAACCCGAACCGGTTTCCTGGCCACCGCCGTTGGCGTCCGAGGAGTCCGAGCCGCCGCCCGTACCGGCGGAGCCGCCGCCCGAACTGCCGTCCTTGTCACCGCCGCTGCCGCCGGAGCCGTTGGACTCGCCGCTCCCGCCGGGCTGTTCGGTGATCGCGGGGCCGGAACGGGAGGGCCCGGGCGTGATGGAGCCCGCGGGGCCGGAGCCGGGCGCCTTGGAGTCGTCGTGGTGATCCCCGCCGCCGCCACCGGAGGTGACGGCCCATGCGATCAGCAGCGCGAGCAGCGCGACCAGGGCCGCCGCGACCGCCCTCCGTCGCCAGTAGATGCTGGAGGGTAGCGGACCGATCGGATTGCGCAGAGATCCCACGGCCCAAACTGTACGAGAGATCCGGCCCAACTCCCGCCCCACCCGCCGCCTTGATCCCCAAGTTTTGCGGATCATCATCCCGCGAGGGCCAGTTCGGGCACCATGAGCAGTCGATGTGACCACATGTGACGAAACGTTTACGCAGGGCGAGTGCGTCGAGATGGGCGGAGAACGGCCCATCGGCCAGTTGCCGCAACGGCTCGCGGGGCGTGGGGCCTCTTACCGGAACGCCGTGTCAGGATCGATGGTGCGATGACTGCCACGACTGCGACACAGACGCCCCCCGCCTCCCTCCACGCCCCCGTGATCGGTTGGTTCGACCAGCACGCCCGCGATCTGCCCTGGCGCCGCCCCGAAGCGGGGGCCTGGGGTGTGATGGTGAGCGAGTTCATGCTGCAGCAGACCCCCGTCAACCGAGTCCTCCCGGTGTACGAGCAGTGGCTCGCCCGCTGGCCGCGCCCCGCCGACCTCGCGGCCGAGCCGCCCGGCGAGGCGGTCCGTGCCTGGGGCCGGCTCGGCTACCCGCGCCGGGCGCTGCGCCTCCACGGGGCCGCCCAGGCGATAACGGAACGCCATGGCGGCGACGTACCGAGTGAGCACGCCCAGCTCCTCGCCCTGCCCGGCATCGGCGAGTACACGGCGGCGGCCGTGGCCTCGTTCGCGTACCGGCAGCGTCACGCCGTCCTCGACACCAACGTCCGCCGGGTCTTCGCACGGGCCGCGACCGGCATCCAGTACCCGCCGAACGCGACGACCGCAGCCGAGCGCAGGCTCGCCCGTGAGCTGCTGCCCGACGAGGACGAGCGGGCGGCCCGCTGGGCGGCGGCCACGATGGAGCTGGGCGCCCTCGTCTGCACCGCGAAGAACGAGGACTGCTCGCGGTGCCCGATCGCGGAGCAGTGCGCCTGGCGGCTGGCCGGGAAGCCCGCGCACCAGGGGCCGCCGCGCCGCGGCCAGACCTACGCCGGCACCGACCGGCAGGTGCGCGGCAGGCTCCTCGCCGTGCTGCGCGAGTCGGTCGGCCCGGTCCCGCAGGCGGCGCTCGACGCGGTGTGGGACGAGCCGGTGCAGCGGGCCCGCGCGCTGGACGGACTGGTCGCCGACGGTCTGGTCGAGCCACTGGCCGACCGGCGGTACCGGCTGCCGCTGACCTGAGGGAGCGGACCGTCTCCCCCGCGTAACAGCGTCCGCCCGCCTTCGTAACAACGGCCGACAGGGCCCGCCCGACCCGTGACAATGACGGGGCGGGCGGGCCCTTCGCACGTCCGGCGCGGGGTCCTTTGTCCGGTCTCCTCCCCGCGTTGTTACACAACCGATGGACAGCCGTGCGTCCGCGTACGGCTGCCCCGCACAGCCTCGTGACAACCGCTCCGTAGCGTCTGCGACGTCAGCCGGAACCGACCACCGGCGGGCAGCGGTACGAGCGGTTCACGGGGATCCACGGGGATGGAGGCGGTTGTGATGGCGCAGGGCGAGGTGCTCGGTTTTGAAGAGTACGTACGGACCCGGCAGGAGGCGCTGCTGCGCAGCGCGCGCCGGCTCGTCCCGGACCCCGTGGACGCCCAGGACCTGCTCCAGACCGCGCTGGCCCGCACCTACGGCCGCTGGGACCGCATCGAGGACAAGTCCCTCGCCGACGCCTACCTGCGCCGCGTCATGATCAACACCCGCACCGAGTGGTGGCGGGCGCGCAAGCTGGACGAGGTGCCCACCGAACAGCTGCCCGACGCCAGCGTCGAGGACGGCACCGAGCAGCGCGCCGACCGCGCCCTGCTCATGGACATCCTGGGCGTGCTGGCTCCCAAGCAGCGCAGTGTCGTCGTCCTGCGACACTGGGAGCAGATGAGCACGGAGGAGACGGCGGCGGCGCTCGGCATGTCGGCCGGTACGGTCAAGAGCACGCTGCACCGTGCGCTGGCGCGGCTGCGCCAGGAGCTGGAGAACAGGGAAGCGGCGAGCCGGGATGCCCGGCGCGCCGAGGAGCGGGGGCGGGAGCGGTGCGCGGCCTGACAGGCAGCGGTGACGACGGCACGGTCACCGGCACGACGGGCGGGGGAACGGCCGGCGTCGGCAGACGCCCGCTGACCGGCTGGGCGGCGAGCAGCGCGGCCCTGGCCGGCCTCGCCGTCTTCGGGCTGTTCGCCGTCAGCTGCTCTACCGGTGGCACCGGCACCCGGGACGAGGGCCCGGCGGGCGCCGAACCGGTCGTCCAGGTCACCCCGAGTACGACGGCCGCCGCCACGGCGAAGCCCGCGCCCCGGGTGGACGCCGTGGCGCTGCTGAAGGCGGACCCGAAGGTGAGCGGGCGGGTCCGGCTGGACCTGAAGGCGTGCAGCGGCGACGAGTATCCGGTGGACACCTCGTACGGCAGGATCACCGGCGGCTCGTCCGCCGACGTCGTGGTGAACGTGATGACCTGCGGCGACTCGGTGGGGGTCGGCACCTACGTCTACCGGCCGCGCGCCGACGGGACGTACGAGAACGTCTTCACCGTCGAGCAGCCCGCCGTCTACGGCACCATCGACCGCGGGGACCTGGTGGTGACGACCCAGGTGTACGAGAAGAAGGACTCCGTCGCCTATCCCTCGGGCGACGAGGTGATCACGTACCACTGGGCGAACGGCCGGTTCACCGAGCAGGACCGGGTGCGCAACGACTTCAACCGAGCCGTGGGCACGGGTGACGGGGACCTTCCCGAACCCACGGAACCGCCGAGGAACTGAGAGCTCTCCGATGGCCGAGACCCATGTGCTGTTCGTCGAGGACGACGACGTCATCCGCGAGGCCACCCAGCTCGCCCTGGAACGGGTGGGCTTCGCGGTCACCGCGGTGCCCGACGGAATGACCGGCCTGGAGGCGTTCCGGGCGGACCGGCCCGACATCGCGCTGCTCGACGTCATGGTCCCCGGCCTGGACGGGGTCAGCCTGTGCCGCCGCATCCGGGACGAGTCGACGGTCCCCGTGATCATGCTGTCGGCGCGGGCCGACTCGATCGACGTGGTCCTCGGTCTGGAGGCCGGCGCGGACGACTACGTCACCAAGCCGTTCGACGGGGCGGTCCTGGTGGCCCGGATCAGGGCGGTGCTGCGCCGCTTCGGCCATGCGTCGGGCGACCGGGCCGGCGGCGGGCAGCCGGAGCCGGAGGCCGTGGGCGGGGTGCTGGTCTTCGGGGACCTGGAGGTCGACACCGAGGGCATGGAGGTCCGCAGGGGCGGGGCGCAGGTGGCGCTGACCCCGACCGAGATGCGGCTGCTCCTGGAGTTCTCCACGGCGCCCGGCACCGTGCTCTCCCGCGACAAGCTGCTCGAACGGGTCTGGGACTACGGCTGGGGCGGGGACACCCGGGTCGTCGACGTCCATGTGCAGCGGCTGCGCACGAAGATCGGCCAGGACCGGATCGAGACGGTCCGCGGCTTCGGCTACAAGCTCCGGGCATGAGGCGGCCCTCCCTGCGGACGGGCGTCCGCTGGAAGATCAGCATCGCGATCGCGGCGGTCGGTGCGCTGATCGCCGTCGCGCTGAGCCTGGTGGTGCACAACGCGGCCCGCGTCTCGATGCTGGAGAACGCCCGCGAGGTCCAGCTGGAACGGCTGACCTACGCGCAGCTGCTGTACGAGGCGAAGAAGACGAAGAAGGCCGACCCCCGGTTCGGGGCGAAGCTCAACGATCCGACGATGCCGAAGAGCCTGCGCGAGGAGGTCCGGCGCAACCGCCGCGCCACGCATGTGGACGACTCCGGCGGGGTGCCCGACGTCTGGGCGGCCGTGCCGGTGGGCAACGGGAACGTGCTGTCGCTGCACACCCGGTTCGCGGACCGCTCGACCACGATCATGGGCGACCTGGACCGGGCGCTGATCATCGGTTCGGTCTCGGTGGTCCTCGGCGGCTCCGCGCTGGGTGTGCTGATCGGCGGCCAGCTCTCGCGCCGGCTGCGCAAGGCGGCCGCGGCCGCCGGGAAGGTGGCCCAGGGCAACACGGACGTCCGGGTCAGGGACGCGGTCGGCGGTGTCGTGCGCGACGAGACGGACGAGCTGGCCGGTGCGGTGGACGCGCTGACCGACGCGCTGAACGAGCGGATCGAGGCGGAGCGCCGGGTCACCGCGGACATCGCGCACGAGCTGCGGACGCCGGTGACCGGGCTGCTCACGGCGGCCGAGCTGCTGCCGCCGGGCCGCCCCACGGAGCTGGTGCGCGACCGGGCCCAGGCGATGCGCACACTGGTCGAGGACGTCCTCGAGGTGGCCCGGCTGGACAGCGCGTCGGAGCGGGCCGAGCTCCAGGAGATCGCGCTCGGCGAGTTCGTCAGCCGGCGGGTGGCGCTGCTGGACCCGGAGGTCCGGGTGCGGGTGGTCCACGAGTCCTGGGTCAACACGGACCCGCGCCGCCTGGAGCGCATCCTCGGCAACCTGCTGGGCAACGCGGCCAAGCACGGGTCGACCCCGGTGGAGGTCACGGTCGAGGGCCGGGTGGTCCGGGTCCGCGACCACGGGCCCGGGTTCCCGGCGGCGCTGCTGCGGGAGGGGCCGAGCCGGTTCCGTACCGGGTCGGCCGACCGGGCCGGGCGCGGGCACGGGCTGGGGCTGACGATCGCGGCGGGCCAGGCCCGGGTGCTCGGGGCCCGGCTGACCTTCCGGAACGCGGCCCCGGAGGGCGCGGCGGAGGGCGGCGGCGGGGCGGTCGCGGTGCTGTGGCTGCCCGAGCACGCGCCGACGGCCACGGGCAGCTATCCGATGCTCCAGTTCGCGGAGCACCGGAGCCCGGCGGAGTCGGAACCGGACGGCGGTAAGAGGGACTGACACGGGCGAGGGCCCCGGGGCGTGTGCCCCGGGGCCCTGCGTACATCCGTGTCCGGTCAGATCTCCGCGACCGCCGGGGCGGGCTTGGCCTCGGGCCCTGCGCCCCGCAGCGGGACCTCCTTGACGAACAGGGAGGCGACGACCGCGACCAGGCCGACGGACGCGCCGACGAGGAACGCGATGTGGGTGCCGGACGCCACCGCGAACTCGTACGCCTCGCGCACCGGCACCGGCAGCTTGGCCAGGCTCGCCGCGTCCAGCTGGGCGGAGTGCGAGGTGGCCGCGCCGCCGCCTCGCGAGGCCATCTCGTCCTGGACCCGGCCGGTGAACAGCGCGCCCATGATGGCGACGCCGAAGGAGCTGCCGAGCGTACGGAAGAGGGTGGTCGACGAGGATGCGACGCCCATGTCCTTCAGCTCGACGCTGTTCTGCGCGACGAGCATCGTGATCTGCATCAGGAAGCCCATGCCGGCGCCGAGCACCGCCATGTACAGCCCGGAGGTGAAGCGGCTGGTGCCGGTGTCCATCTGCGCGAGCAGGAAGAGGCCGATGACCATGAGGATCGAGCCCACGACGGGGAAGACCTTGTACTTGCCGGTGCTGGTGGTGACCCGGCCCGCGATGAGCGAGACGACCATCATGGACAGCAGCATCGGCAGGAGCAGCAGCCCCGAGTTGGTCGCGGAGGCGTGCTGCACGGACTGCTGGTAGAGCGGCAGGAACAGCACCGCGCCGAACATCACGAACCCGGCCATGAAGCCGACCACGGACATGAGCGTGAAGTTGCGGTTGCGGAAGATGTGGAGGGGGATCATCGGCTCGGCGGCCTTCGTCTCCACGAAGAGGAAGCCGGCCAGCGAGGCGACGCCGATCGCGATGAGCTCCATGATGACCGCGGAGTTCCAGTCGTACTCGGAACCGCCCCAGGTGGTGACCAGCACGATCGCGGTGATGCCGACGGTGAGCAGCGCGGCGCCGAGGTAGTCGACGTTCCGCTTGGTCCGCTCCCGCTTGGGCAGGTGCAGGACCGTGGTGATCATGATCAGCGCGACGGCGCCGAGCGGGAGGTTGATGTAGAAGCTCCAGCGCCAGCCGAGGTGGTCGGTGATGGTGCCGCCGACCAGCGGTCCGCCGATCATGGCGATGGCCATCACGCCGGCCATCATGCCCTGGTACTTGCCGCGCTCGCGGGGCGGCACGAGGTCGCCGATGATCGCCATGACACCGACCATCAGACCGCCGGCGCCGAGGCCCTGGACGGCCCGGAAGCCGATCAGCTGGCCCATGTCCTGGGCCATGCCGCTGAGGACCGAGCCGATCAGGAAGATCACGATGGACGTGAGGAAGATGCCCTTGCGCCCGTACATGTCGCCGAGCTTGCCCCAGATGGGCGTGGACGCGGCGGTGGCCAGGGTGTAGGCCGTGACGACCCACGAGAGGTGTTCGAGGCCGCCGAGGTCACCGACGATGGTCGGCATCGCGGTGCCGACGATCAGGTTGTCGAGCATCGCCAGCAGCATGGCGATCATCAGGGCGAGCACCACCACCCGGACGCTGCGCTCCGGCGGAGCCGGTGGCTCCGCCTTCGTGGCCGGTGGGCCGCCCGCCTTCCCGTCCGCCGTCTTGATCAGGTCCGCCATCTTCCCCAACTCCCCAGTCAACTTCACCACCGGGCCCTTACTTGCCGCCCGGCTAGTTGCTTACACTGGAGGAAGGTAGACCCGTAACTAGCCGGGCGTCAAGTAAGTTATTTGGGAGAGCACCATGGGCAGCACGCCGCAGCCGCGCCGGGGCAACACTCGCCAGCGCATCCAGGACGTCGCCCTGGAGCTCTTCGCCGAGCAGGGTTACGAGAAGACCTCGCTCCGGGAGATCGCCGGGAAGCTGGACGTCACCAAGGCGGCGCTCTACTACCACTTCAAGACCAAGGAAGACATCCTCGTCAGCATCTTCGAGGACCTGAACCGGCCGGTGGAGGAGCTGATCGCCTGGGGCGGGACGCAGCCGCGCACCCTGGAGACGAAGACGGAGATCCTCCGCCGCTACAGCGACGCGCTGGCCCAGGCGGCCCCGCTCTTCCGCTTCATGCAGGAGAACCAGGCGACCGTACGGGACCTGAGCATCGGCGGGACCATCAAGAACCGGGTCCTGGGCCTGGTGGACCTGATCAAGGAACCGGGCGCGCCGCTCACCGACCAGGTGCGGTGCTTCAGCGCACTCATCACCCTGCACGCCGGGATGCTCGCCCTGCAGGACGTCGGAGGCGACCCCGAGGAGAAGCGCAAGGCCACTCTCGAAGTCGCCGTCGAGCTGGTCACCCGGGCCCACGACCCGGAAACCCCCCGGTGACCCCGCTCGGAGGCGGGGGCCGGGGGGCCGGGGGCACGGGCCGGATCAGACGTTGATGCCGTGCTTGTGCAGGAAGTTGACCGGGTTGACCGCCGAACCGTAGTTCGGGGTGGTCCGGATCTCGAAGTGCAGGTGCGGGCCGCTGGAGTTGCCGGTGTTGCCGGACAGGGCGATCTTCTCGCCCTTCTTCACGTGCTGGCCGATGTGCACGTCGATCTTGGACAGGTGCGCGTACTGCGAGTACGTGCCGTTGCCGTGCGAGATCACGATGGCGTTGCCGTACGCGGGGCCGTCGCCGCCGCCGTTCGGGCCGGCCTTCACGATCGTGCCGCTGTGGGCGGCCTCGACCTTGGTGCCGATCGGCACGGCGAAGTCCTGGCCGGAGTGCTTGTGGGCCCAGCGGCTGCCGTCGTTGCCGAAGCTGGCGCTCAGCTCGTAGTGGTTGACCGGGGCCTCCCACGGAAGCTTGGCGATGGCCTTCTTCTTGGCGGCGGCCTTCTTCTTCGCGGCGGCGGCCTTCTTCTTGGCTTCCTCGGCCTTCTTGGCCGCGGTGTGCTCGGCGGCCTTGCCCTGCGCGGCGGCCTGCTTGGCGACCGAGTCGGCGGTGGCCGAGCTGACCAGAGCCGGGGCCTGGGGGGCGTCCGCAGTGCCGGCCGCGAACGCAGCGCCCGCGCCGAGAACCATCGACGTCCCCAGGCCGGCTGCCACGACGGCTCCACGGACACGGGACACGGACGGGCGGCGGGACTGGAACGTAACGCGCTTCGACATAAGCGGAAATCCTCCGGAGGTGACTGGACCCGGCGGTGTGCCGGGCTGGCCATACCTTGGTAACCCGCACCCCCGCCGGTGCTCAAACACCCCATCTACGATCAAAAGCCGTAGAAAGCACCCCGGGAATGCGCCCGGAAGACCCCCGTCCACCCCCTCCGGAAGACCCTCGGAAGTCCTCCCCCGGAACAGGTTTACGCCCAGTTCCACACCGACCCAACCGGACATACGCCCCCTGTCGGGGCATACGGGCCAGGGCGCGCGGAGGGCCCGTCCGCCGCAGGGCCGAAAGGCCCCCGACGGATCGGGCCCGTCGCTCCTATGGCGGCTAGTAGGCCCGGAACGGCCTGTGCGCCTTGTCACCGGCGGTGGGACCGAAGGCCGTCCGTTTCGGGACCTTCGGCCCGGCGCCGAGCGCTATCCCACGGGCAGCCCGGTCACCTTCTCGGCGTGCAGCGCGACCAGGTGCCTGCCGCCCGAGGCCAGGTACCAGCGGTCGAGGTCGCCGGAGCCGTCGTTGTACGTCCACAGCAGCTTGCCGTCGGCCGGGTCGAAGGCGTGGATGCCGCCGTACTTGTCGAACTGGGTGGCTCCGTAGAGGACGCCGCCCACCTTGGCGAACTGCCAGGGGGCCGCGATCTCCAGGCTCTCCTCGTTGTGCCAGTGGCGCTTTCCGGTCGCCGGGTCGACCGCCCACAGGGCGTGGCCGGTGTCCGAGACGTAGAGGACGCCGTCCAGGACGGCCGGGTCGTTGAACCGGCTGTACTTCTCGGTCGCGAAGGACCAGCGCTCGGCGCCCGTCTCCAGGTCGAAGGCACGCATCTTCTCCCGGGTCGCGATGATGACCAGGCCCTCGTGGACCTCGAAGCCGCGGTTGCCGGTGCGGCCGATCTTCTTCGTCCACACCTGGTGGCCGGTCGCGGTGTCGCGGACCGTGAGGTTCTCGCGGAAGTCCGTGTAGACGAGGCGCTTGCCGGAGACCCGTGCGGTGAGGCCGTTCGTCTCGGTGCCGTGGTCGCGCTGCTCGCGCCAGACGACCTTGCCCGAGGAGGTGTCGATGGCGGCGATCACGTTGTCGGGGGTCCGGAAGTCCTTGTCCAGGATCCCGGCGACGACGTAGACGTGGCCGGCGTCGGCGGCGATGACCCGGGGCTGGGAGTACTCCTTGTCGCCGAGCCGGCTGCGCCAGGTGTCCTTGCCCGTCCTGGGGTCGAGACCGATGACGTTGCCGTCGTACCGGGCGCTGGCCAGGTACAGGGTGCCGTTGCCGATGAGCATGCTCGCGCCGGGGGTGGTCACCTCGGCCCGGGACCAGAGCTCCTTGCCGGTGGACAGGTCACGGGCCACCAGCGGGTCACCGGAGACCAGCACCACGTCGTCGACCACGGCGACCGCGGATATCCAGGCCAGACCGTCGTACGTGGCGGCGTGCTGCCAGGCCGGCTTCGGCTTCCCGCCCGGCTCGGGGGCGGCACCCCCGGGCTTCCCGGACTCGCCCGGCTTCGCCGAACCGGAGCCGCCGCCCTCGGCCGGCTCCTCGGCCGGGCCGCATGCCGCGGTCCCGGCACCGAGCAGGGCCAGCCCCGCTCCGGCTCCGGCCAGCCTGATCATCCGCCTGCGCGACACGTCGCCTCTGCCCATGGCGTGCCCGCCCCCCTCGTTCGTTACGTGATCCCGGGCTCTTCATTCGCAATCGAGAAGCCCTCTCGGGCAGGCCGCCCGAAGCGGGGTCAGCGTAACCAGCGGTTTTCGGTCAATGCGCGTAGCGAACGCGACCGGAACGTTCCTGTGACGCCGCTGTCACCGTGTCCGGGACGCGAAAAGGGGCGGCCCCGGCCGGTCGAAACCGGTCCGGGGCCGCCCCTTCGGACGCTCGGGCGCTACTGCCGGGGTGGCAGAAGGCGCCTGTCACGCTTCCTTCGTCATGTTCGGGCCGCCGCCCGCCGCCTGCTCGATCGGCGGGACGTCGGGCAGAGCCGACTTCTCCTCGCCGCGGAAGGTGAACTTCTCCTCGTCGCCCTCGCCCTCGCTGCCGACGACCACGATGTGGCCGGGACGCAGCTCGCCGAAGAGGATCTTCTCCGAGAGGACGTCCTCGATCTCGCGCTGGATCGTCCGGCGCAGCGGCCGGGCGCCCATCACGGGGTCGTAGCCCTTCTTGGCCAGCAGCTTCTTGGCGTCCGTGCTGAGCTCGATGCCCATGTCACGGTCCTTGAGCCGCTCGTCCACCTTCGCGACCATCAGATCGACGATCTCGATGATGTCTTCCTGGCTGAGCTGGTGGAAGACGACCGTGTCGTCCACACGGTTGAGGAACTCGGGCCGGAAGTGCTGCTTGAGCTCTTCGTTGACCTTGACCTTCATCCGCTCGTAGTTCGTCTTGACGTCGCCCTGGGCGGCGAAGCCCAGGTTGAAGCCCTTGGAGATGTCCCGGGTCCCGAGGTTGGTCGTCATGATGATGACCGTGTTCTTGAAGTCCACGACCCGGCCCTGGGAGTCGGTCAGGCGACCGTCCTCCAGGATCTGGAGCAGGGAGTTGAAGATGTCGGGGTGGGCCTTCTCGACCTCGTCGAAGAGGACGACGGAGAACGGCTTGCGGCGCACCTTCTCGGTGAGCTGGCCGCCCTCCTCGTAGCCCACGTAGCCGGGGGGCGAACCGAAGAGGCGCGAGACCGTGTGCTTCTCGCTGAACTCCGACATGTCGAGGGAGATCAGCGCGTCCTCGTCGCCGAACAGGAACTCGGCGAGCGTCTTGGACAGCTCGGTCTTACCGACACCGGACGGGCCGGCGAAGATGAACGAGCCACCGGGGCGCTTCGGGTCCTTCAGGCCGGCCCGCGTACGGCGGATCGCCTGCGAGAGCGCCTTGATGGCGTCCTTCTGCCCGATGACGCGCTTGTGGAGCTCGTCCTCCATGCGCAGCAGCCGGGAGGACTCCTCCTCGGTCAGCTTGAAGACGGGGATGCCGGTGGCGGTGGCCAGGACCTCGGCGATGAGCTCGCCGTCGACCTCGGCCACGACGTCCATGTCGCCGGCCTTCCACTCCTTCTCGCGCTTGGCCTTCGCCGCCAGCAGCTGCTTCTCCTTGTCGCGGAGGGAAGCCGCCTTCTCGAAGTCCTGGGAGTCGATGGCCGACTCCTTGTCGCGGCGGACGCCCGCGATCTTCTCGTCGAACTCACGGAGGTCCGGCGGCGCGGTCATCCGGCGGATGCGCATCCGGGAACCGGCCTCGTCGATCAGGTCGATCGCCTTGTCCGGCAGGAAGCGGTCCGAGATGTAACGGTCGGCCAGCGTCGCGGCCTGGACCAGCGCCTCGTCCGTGATGGACACGCGGTGGTGGGCCTCGTAGCGGTCGCGCAGACCCTTGAGGATCTCGATGGTGTGCGGCAGCGACGGCTCCGCGACCTGGATCGGCTGGAAGCGGCGCTCCAGCGCGGCGTCCTTCTCCAGGTGCTTGCGGTACTCGTCCAGCGTGGTCGCACCGATGGTCTGGAGCTCGCCTCGCGCCAGCATGGGCTTGAGGATGCTCGCGGCGTCGATCGCGCCCTCGGCGGCGCCCGCACCCACCAGGGTGTGGAGCTCGTCGATGAACAGGATGATGTCGCCGCGGGTGCGGATCTCCTTGAGGACCTTCTTCAGGCGCTCCTCGAAGTCACCGCGGTAGCGGGAGCCGGCGACCAGGGCGCCGAGGTCGAGGGTGTAGAGGTGCTTGTCCTTGAGGGTCTCGGGCACCTCGCCCTTGACGATGGCCTGGGCCAGGCCCTCGACGACCGCCGTCTTGCCGACGCCGGGCTCGCCGATGAGCACCGGGTTGTTCTTCGTACGGCGGGAAAGCACCTGCATGACCCGCTCGATCTCCTTCTCGCGCCCGATGACCGGGTCGAGCTTGGATTCGCGGGCGGCCTGCGTGAGGTTGCGGCCGAACTGGTCGAGCACCAGCGACGTGGAGGGCGTGCCCTCCGCGGGACCGCCCGCGGTGGCGGCCTCCTTGCCGCCGGAGTACCCGGACAGCAGCTGGATGACCTGCTGGCGCACCCGGTTCAGGTCGGCGCCGAGCTTCACGAGGACCTGGGCGGCGACGCCCTCGCCCTCACGGATCAGGCCGAGCAGGATGTGCTCCGTGCCGATGTAGTTGTGGCCGAGCTGGAGGGCCTCGCGGAGCGACAGCTCCAGGACCTTCTTGGCTCGGGGCGTGAAGGGGATGTGTCCGGACGGGGCCTGCTGGCCCTGGCCGATGATCTCCTCCACCTGCTGGCGGACCGCCTCGAGCGAAATCCCGAGGCTCTCCAGGGCCTTAGCGGCGACACCCTCACCCTCGTGGATCAGGCCCAGGAGGATGTGCTCGGTGCCGATGTAGTTGTGGTTGAGCATCCGGGCTTCTTCCTGAGCCAGGACGACAACCCGCCGCGCGCGGTCGGTGAACCTCTCGAACATCGTTAATCGCTCCTCAGAGCGGTCAGGCAGTAAGGGGTCGGTCCCCTCCCTGTCCTTCCGCAGCTTAGTCCCGCAAGCGGGGACCGCTCATTTCGACTGCCGACACACGGCCTTGCTTCCTGGCGGATGCCCCGCCCCGAACGCCGACAACTCCTCCAACCCGATGGTGCGAGACGATGTTCCCGCAGGCCAGGCCAATACCCCAGTCGCCAGTACGCCGATGGCGAACGTGAGACGTGCATGGCATGCGTGTCGCCCCTCCCCACTAGGGATGTCTTACCCGCAATTACAGACAGTCCATGCGGCGTACGCGGGTTCCCTCCGCTACGGGCGAACATCTTCGTACTCCTGAATGCGCCCGTACGCCCCCAACCCGGACACCCTATGCGTTTGCACGTGCGCGGTACGTAACCTGCGAGGCCGGTCGGGGGTTGTTCCGTCATGACTCTCACCGTGCCGCCGCCCCGCGTCCCGCCCTCCGTCGAGCTGGGCGGTGACCTCCGGGGCGAGCCGTGCAACGGCTGGGCCGGGTGGTACGAGCGGGAGATGGGCTGGGCCACGGCGGGCGGTTCACCGGTGCGGCTGCTGACCGGGCTGCGGTTCGACGTGCTCGTCGTCCCCGCCGTCGCCGGGCACGCGGCGCTGCGGCGGGTGGGCCCTACGGGGCCGGTGGCGCTCATGGGGCTGCGGATGAGCCTGCTGGTGGCGCCGGGAAGCGCGGAGGAGCTGCCGGGGCTGCTCGACTGGCTGGAGTGGGGCGGGGTCGCGCTGTCGCTGACCGGTCTGGGCGCAGGCGGGCGGATCACCGCTCCGCCGCCGCCGGGACGTCCGGTGGAGCCGGGGGCCGCCTCCTGGCTGCGGCCCCCCAGGCCGTCACGGGAACAGGACGAAGCGCCGGTTCTCCCGGCCTTCTCCGGCTTCGGGAGCAGGCGTGGTGACGCTCCCGACCTCGTCCGGCTCGTGGACGCCGTGGCGACGGAATGCCACCGGGCCCGACTGGCGCGCGCCCGGGCGGGCTTGTTCCACGATGAGCCCGTGGCTCAGCCGTTGGCCTTCTCGTAAGCCTCGCGGATCTCGGCGGGGACGCGGCCGCGGTCATTCACATTGTGGCCGTTCTCGCGGGCCCACTTACGGATCTCGGCGGTGTCCTTGTTGCCACCGGAGACGGCGCGGCCCTTGCCGCGTCCCGACGCCGCACGGCCACCGGTACGCCGGCCGTTCTTCGCGTAGGGCTCGAGAAGGGAACGCAGCTTGTCCGCGTTGCTGGTGGTGAGGTCGATCTCGTACGTCTTGCCATCCAGCGCGAACGTCACCGTCTCGTCCGCCTCGCCACCGTCGAGGTCGTCAACAAGAAGGACCTGAACCTTCTGTGCCACCGGATTTCCTTTCATCGAAAATGGAGTACGCGGAAAGGAAACCGCTTTTCCCCGGAAAACACAAACCCTCGGGAGAGGTTCAGCAGCTCAAGGAGACGGGAAACGTGCGCGATTCGGACATAGAGGCGCAGCCCCCCTCTTCCCGCTCTTCGCGCGGTCACAGGTGCAGAAGCATCCGGCTGTTGCCCAAGGTGTTCGGCTTCACTCGTTCGAGACCGAGGAACTCCGCGACTCCCTCGTCATAGGAACGCAGCAGCTCGCTGTAGACATCTCCGTCGACGGGCGTCTCTCCGATCTCCACGAAGCCGTGCTTCGCGAAGAAGTCGACTTCGAAGGTGAGACAGAAAACCCGGCGGACACCCAGCCAGCGGGCGGTCCGCAGCAGCTTGTCGAGGACCTGGTGGCCCACTCCCGCGCCCTTGAGGCCGTGGTCGACGGCGAGCGTGCGGACTTCGGCGAGGTCTTCCCACATGACGTGCAGCGCACCGCAGCCGACGACCGAGGCGTCCTCGTCCCGTTCGGCGATCCAGAACTCCTGGATGTCCTCGTAAAGCGTCACCGTGGCTTTGTCGAGGAGGATGCCTTCCCGCACGTAGCCGTCGAGGAGACGGCGGACGGCGGGTACATCGCTCGTCCGTGCGCGCCGGACGGTGATGGCCACGTTTATAACCGACGGTTCGGTCCGGAAATCGGTTTGCGGAAGCTCTGAGGACATACCCAGACGCTATCGCCCGGCCCCCGGCTCCGCGCCATCGGCCGCTTCACCGGCTTCGTCATCCCCTGCTCCGCCCGCGCCGTCCCCGGGAAGAACGGGCAGAACGATCCGCATCGCGTCGCGCAGAGCCTCGCGCTGCTCGGCCGACATCATCCCGAAGAACGCGACCAGCGCGGCCGCCGGGTTGTCGCTGAGCGACCAGGCTTCGTTCATCAGGGCGGCGGCGTATGCGGCGCGGGTGGAGACGGCCGTATATCGATATGCGCGGCCCTCCACTTCGCGGCGGACCCAGCCCTTCTGATGGAGATTGTCCATTACCGTCATGACGGTGGTGTAGGCGATGGACCGCTCCCGCTGGAGGTCCTCCAGGACTTCCCGCACGGTGACCGGGCGGTTCCATTCCCAGACCCGTGTCATCACGGCGTCTTCGAGCTCTCCCAATTGTCGGGGCACAGCGTCACCTTAGTGCCAGATGTCTGGAATGCGTAGCTATTTACACAGCGAAAGGGCGTACGACTCCTCGGGAGTCGTACGCCCTTTCGCATACGGGAGCGCCGGGCGCGCCCGAAGGGGTCAGGCCCCTTCGGTGCGCGGGGTCTGCTGAACCGACTCGGCGCGGCTGATCGCCGCGTCCACGGCCGCGTCCTCCTTGGCCTTGTTGGGGCCGCCCTGGCTCTTGACGATCGTCACGACCAGGCCGATGAAGAAGGCGGCCATCACCACGGGGGGCACGAGCGCGGATACGTAGTCCATGCCCTCCAGAGTAGCGAGCCGCCTCCCGGCCTCCGGAGAGGCCCTACCCCGCGCGGCGCTGCGGTGGCTGCGGCACGGGGCGGCGCGGCGGGAAGACCTCGGAGGGTTTCGGCGCCGGGCGCTCGGACGGCGGTACGGGGCGGGCCGGGGCCGGAGGCGTCTTCGGCCTGTCCGGCTCGGCAGCGCGCCCGCCGGGCAGCGCGAGCAGCCGGCTGCGGGGCGCCGGGGCGGTCGCGGGCACGGCCCGTCCGGCGAGCCGGGCGCGTACGGAGCGCTCCGCGATCATCTGGCAGCGCTCCAGGAGGGCGGCGGCGAGCGGGCCGCCACGCAGGGCGCGCAGGGCCGCCAGGTCCTCGGAGAGCGGGTCGTACCCGGCGGCCAGGGCGTCCTGGAGGAGCTCCAGATAGCCGGTGCGGGAGCCGGGGAGGGCGTCGCGGTAGCGGGCGAGGTCGGCGAGGAGGAAGGCGCGCAGCCGTCCGGCCTCGGCGACGGCCTCGTCCACGCTGCCCGCCAGCCGCAGGCAGTCCTGGACATCCTCGTCGGGCAGGGGCGCGGGGTGCAGCGCGAAGGCGAGGGCGCGTCGGAGCACTCGCAGCTCGTCCGCGCTGAAGGCCATACCGCCGCGTGATCCGTAGGGCGTGGGCATGACGCGACAATACGTGCTAAAGGGACAAAATCGGCTTAACTGGTCGTCAGTGGCGCGGCGGCTCCGGAGCGCCGTCGCACCCGGAGCCGCCGGTCAGCGGCCTGTTCCTACAGCCGCGACACGTTGCGCTCGTACACCAGACGGAGCCCGATGAGGGTCAGCCAGGGTTCGTGCTCGTCGATGACGGAGGACTCGCCCAGCACCATCGGAGCAAGGCCGCCCGTCGCGATGACGGTGACGTCGTCCGGGTCGGCCGCCAGCTCCTTCTTCATCCGCTCCACGACCCCGTCGACCTGGCCGGCGAAGCCGTAGATGATGCCCGCCTGCATGGCCTCGACCGTGTTCTTGCCGATGACGCTGCGCGGCCGGGCCAGTTCGATCTTGCGGAGCTGGGCGCCCTTGACGCCCAGCGCCTCGACGGAGATCTCGATGCCGGGCGCGATGACACCGCCGGTGTACTCGCCCCGGGCCGAGACCGCGTCGAAGGTGGTGGCCGTGCCGAAGTCGACCACGATCGCCGGACCGCCGTACAGGTCGACGGCGGCGACCGCGTTGATGATGCGGTCCGCGCCGACCTCCTTCGGGTTGTCCATCAGGATCGGCACCCCGGTCTTGATGCCCGGCTCCACGAGCACGGCGGGGACGTCGCCGTAGTAGCGGCGGGTCACCTCGCGCAGCTCGTGCAGCACGGCCGGGACGGTGGAGCAGATCGCGATGCCCTCGATGCCGTCGCCCAGCTCCATGCCGAGCAGCGGATGCATGCCCATGAGGCCCTGGAGCAGCACGGCGAGCTCGTCCGCGGTGCGGCGGGCGTCCGTGGAGATCCGCCAGTGCTCGACGATCTCCTCGCCGTCGAACAGGCCGAGGACGGTGTGGGTGTTCCCGACGTCGATGGTGAGCAGCATCAGGCGCCGGCCCCGTCGGTGTCGCGGAAGTCCAGCCCGATGTCCAGGATCGGCGAGGAGTGGGTCAGCGCGCCCACGGCCAGGTAGTCGACGCCGGCCTCCGCGTAGGCGCGGGCCGAGTCGAGGGTGAGCCGGCCGGAGGACTCCAGGAAGGCGCGTCCGCCGGTCAGGGCGACCGCTCCGGCGGTCTCGGCCGGGGTGAAGTTGTCCAGCAGGATCAGGTCGGCGCCCGCGTCCAGCACCTCGGTGAGCTGGGCCGGCGTGTCCACCTCGACCTCGATCGGGACGTCCGGGAACTCCTCCCTGACCCGCTTGAACGCCTCGGCCACCCCGCCCGCCGCGATGACGTGGTTGTCCTTGACGAGCGCGGCGTCGGACAGCGAGAACCGGTGGTTGACCCCGCCGCCGCAGCGCACGGCGTACTTCTCCAGGGCGCGCAGCCCCGGCGTCGTCTTGCGGGTGTCGCGGACCTTGGCCCCGGTGCCCTCCAGCACGTCGGCCCAGGCGCGGGTGGCGGTGGCGATGCCGGAGAGCCGGCAGAGCAGGTTGAGGGCGCTGCGCTCGCCGGTGAGCAGGTCGCGGGTGCGGGTGGTGACGGTCAGCAGCTTCTGGCCGGGGGCGACGCGGTCGCCGTCCTCGACGTGCCGCTCGACCTCGAACTCGGAGGTGCAGACGATCGACAGGACCGCCTCCGCCACGCGCAGCCCGGCCACCACACCGGCCTCGCGGGCGGTGAAGTCACCCGTGGCCACGGCGTCCTCGGCGACGGTGGCGAAGGTCGTGACGTCCACCCCGCCGTCCAGGTCCTCGGCGATGGCGAGGTGCGCGATGTCCTCGACCTGGATGGGGTCCAGGCCGGATTCGGCGAGGAGCTGGGCGAGCGCGGGGTCGAGCCCGCACTCCTCGTACTCCTCGCCGTCGCCGCAGCCGCAGCCGTCCCCGCAGCCGCCCGCGGCGGGGGCGGGCGCGCCGACCCGGATCAGCGGTACGTCCACGGGAGTGGGGCGCGGATTCTCTTCGGGCGTGCTCACGGTTACGGCTCCTCGGGAGTGGGGTGGGTGGTGCTCGTCGCTGCGCAGTCTGCTGCCCCGGGCGCGTCCACGGGCCCGAACGCCTCGCTATCCGTCCGACGGAGGACGA
The DNA here is from genome assembly GCF_052542855.1 of Streptomyces sp. SAS_281. NCBI lineage: Bacteria > Bacillati > Actinomycetota > Actinomycetes > Kitasatosporales > Streptomycetaceae > Streptomyces > Streptomyces sp. SAS_281. Next base: position 24,615 of record NZ_JBMNDO010000045.1, on the reverse strand, counting down.
GACCGTCCTCGGGGTCGAGCCGTACGACGAGGTGGCGGCGCCAGTCCGCGTCGTCGCGCTCGGGCCGGTCCTCGCGCCAGTGGCAGCCCCGGGTCTCCTCGCGGGCGCGGGCGGCGGCGACCAGGACCCGGGCGACGAGCAGCAGGTTGGTGGCCTCCCACGCCTCGACGCCGGGCACCGCGGGCTTGGTCTCCGTCGCCCCCGCGTCGCGGGCGGCGAGGCTCAGCTCCTCCAGCTCCTCCAGCTCGTCCGCCGCGGCGGCCAGGCTCTCGGCGGAGCGCAGCACCCCGGCACCCCGGGTCATGGCGCGCTGGACCGTGAGCCGGGTCTCGGGGGCCTGGAGCGGGACGGGGGCCCCGACGGGCCCGACGGCCTCGCCCGCGCGGGGGCGGTCGGCGACGATGCCGGCGGCGATGCGCTCGGCGAAGACGAGTCCTTCGAGCAGCGAGTTGGAGGCCAGCCGGTTCGCGCCGTGCACCCCGGTGCAGGCGACCTCGCCGCAGGCGTACAGGCCGGGGACGGTCGTACGGCCCCGCAGGTCGGTGCGGACGCCGCCGGACGCGTAGTGCGCGGCGGGGGCCACGGGGATGGGCTCGGTGACCGGGTCGATGCCGTGGGACCGGCAGGCGGCCAGGATGGTCGGGAAGCGCTGCTCCCACATCTCGGCGCCGAAGTGGCGGCCGTCGAGGTACATGTGGTCGGTGCCCTTGAGCTGCATCTGGCGCGTGATGCCCTTGGCGACGATGTCGCGCGGGGCCAGCTCCGCCAGTTCGTGCTGCCCGGTCATGAAGCGCGTGCCGGAGGCGTCGACCAGGTGGGCGCCCTCGCCGCGTACCGCTTCGGAGACCAGCGGCTGCTGGCCCTCGGAGCCGGCGCCGAGGAAGAGGACCGTGGGGTGGAACTGGACGAACTCCAGGTCCGAGACCTCGGCGCCGGCCCGCAGCGCGAGCGCCACGCCGTCGGCGGTGGAGACCGAGGGGTTGGTGGTGGCGGAGAAGACCTGGCCCATGCCGCCGGTGGCCAGGACCACGGCCGGGGCGTTGACCGCGCCGACGCCGTCGTGCTGGCCCTCGCCCATCACGTGCAGCGTGACACCGGCGGTACGGCCTTCGGCGTCGGTGAGGAGGTCGAGCACGAGGGCGTTCTCGATGGTGTGGAGGGCGGCGGCACGGACCGCCTCCACCAGGGCGCGGGAGACCTCGGCGCCGGTCGCGTCGCCGCCCGCGTGGACGATGCGGCGGCGGTGGTGGCCGCCCTCGCGGGTGAGGGCCACGGAGCCGTCGTCGGCGGTGTCGAAGCGGGCGCCGGTCTCCATCAGCCGGCGCACCGCGCCCGGGCCGTCGGTGACCAGCGCCCGCACCGCGGACTCGTCGCAGAGGCCGACGCCGGCGACCAGGGTGTCGTCCAGGTGCTGTTCGGGGGTGTCGCCCTCGCCGAGGGCCGCGGCGATGCCGCCCTGGGCCCAGCGGGTGGAGCCGGCGTCGAGACGGGCCTTGGTCACCACGACGGTGGCGAGGCCCGCCGCGGCACAGCGCAGGGCGGTGGTGAGCCCGGCGACGCCGGAGCCGACGACCACGACGTCGGCGTCGATGGACCAGCCGGGTGCGGGGGCGGTCAGCCGTATTCCGGTCACGGGGTCGCTCCGAAGGTGAGGGGGATGTTGTCGATGAGGCGGGTGGCGCCGACCCGGGCGGCGACGGCGAGGATCGCCTCACCGGCCGCGCGGTCGTCGGGGATCTCGGTGAAGTCGGCCGGGTCCACGAGCGCCACGTAGTCCAGGGCGAGCGGCGGGCTCGCGGCCTCCGCCTCCTCCAGGACCGTGCGGGCGGCGGCGCGCACGGCGGCGGGTCCGGCGTCCGGCCGGGCCCGGGCGACCGTCTGGGCGTCGGCCGCGAGCCGGGCCTCGCCGAGCCGGTTGAGTCCGGCGGCCCGGTCCTCGGTGGCGCCGGTGGCCTGGGCGCGGGCGTGCAGGGCGGTCTGGGCGGCGAGGCGGTCGCGGGCCGCGAACAGGGCGCGGGACAGGGCGAGCGCGGTGCGGCGCTCGTGCGTGTCGAGGAAGCGGTTGCGGCTGGACAGCGCGAGGCCGTCCGGCTCCCGGACCGTCTCCACACCGGTGATCTCCACCGGGAAGTTCAGATCGCGCGCCATGCGCCGGATCAGCGCCAGCTGCTGGGCGTCCTTCTGCCCGAAGAACGCGGTGTCCGGCCGGGTGAGGTGGAGCAGCTTGGCGACGACGGTGAGCATGCCGTCGAAGTGCCCGGGGCGCGATGCCCCTTCCAGGCGCTCGCCCATCGGGCCCGCCGAGATCCGGACCTGCGGCTCGCCGCCCGGGTAGACCTCGTCCACGGAGGGGGCGAAGACCACGTCGGCGCCGGCCGCGCCGGCCACCGCGAGGTCGGCGTCGAGCGTGCGCGGGTAGCGGTCGAGGTCGGCGGCCTCGCCGAACTGGAGCGGGTTGACGAAGACGGTGACGACGACCTGCCCGGCGGGGCCCGCGTGGGCGCGGGCGGCACGGATGAGCGAGGCGTGGCCCTCGTGCAGGGCGCCCATCGTCATGACGACGGCCCGCCGCCCCTCGGGGGCGTACGCGTGCAGCTCGGCGGCCGTGTTCAGCAGGACCGGGGCGGTGGACGTGGTGGCGGTCATCAGGACTCCTCCGGTCCGGTGCCGGTGTCGCCGGAAGAGGCCGGGCCGCCGTCCGGGGCGGGACCCCGCGTGCCCGCGCCGCCGTCGGCCAGCGCGTCCAGCAGCTCCTCGGCCAGCTCCGGCTTGAGCAGGCCGTGGGCGAGGGCGCGGTCCGCCGTGGCGCGGGCCATCGCCACGTAACCGGCGACCGTCTGCGGGGCGTGGGCGCGCAGCTCCCCGAGGTGCGCGGCGACCGTGCCGGCGTCGCCGCGCGCGACCGGTCCGGTGAGCGCCGCGTCGCCGGAGCGCAGGGCGTTGTCCAGGGCGGCGCCGAGCAGGGGGCCGAGCATCCGGTCGGGGGCGGTGACCCCGGCGGTGCGCAGCAGCTCCATCGACTGGGCGACCAGGGTCACCAGGTGGTTCGCGCCGAGGGCGAGGGCCGCGTGGTAGAGCGGACGGGACTCCTCCGCGATCCATTCCGGCTCGCCGCCCATCTCGATGACCAGCGCCTCCGCGGCGAGCCTCAGCTCGTCCGGCGCGGTGACCCCGAAGGAGCAGCCGGCCAGTCGCTGGACGTCCACGGAGGTGCCGGTGAACGTCATCGCGGGGTGCAGGGCGAGCGGCAGGGCGCCGGCGCGGCGCGCGGGGTCCAGCACCTTCGTCCCGTACCGCCCGGAGGTGTGGACGAGGAGCTGTCCGGGGCGGACCGCCCCGGTCTCGGCCAGGCCCTCGACCAGCCCCGGGAGGGCGTCGTCGGGGACGGTCAGCAGGACGAGGTCGGCGCGCGCGAGGACGTCGGCGGGCGTCACGAGGGGGACGTCGGGGAGGAGGTCGGCGGCGCGCCCCCGCGAGGCGTCGGAGACCCCGGAGACGGCGACCGGGCGGTGTCCGGCGAGGGCGAGGGAGGCGGCCAGGGCGGGGCCGACACGGCCCGCCCCCACCACGCCGACGGTGAGCCGGGCGGGGCGGTCCCTCGCGTCGAGGGGGTCCTTGGGAGCTGTTGCGTTCACGCTGCGGGCCTTCCGTTCCAGTCCGCGGGGGGTACCGGACGATTCCCTTGCATGCTACGCCAGCGGCCGCCCCGTCCTCCCGTCTGTCCACAGGCTGTGGATACCGCTCCGGGCGGGCCCCGGAATCGCGGTGGGCAGACCCGGCCTTCTGCGTGATGATCGTCCCATGGCAGACATGAACACGCAGGTGGCGGACGAGACGGCGGAGCCGGAAAGCGAGGAGGCGTGGCGGTCGCGGCGGATCGCCGCGTGGCGGCGGGCCGGGCGCGCGCTGTCCCGCAATCCGCAGGACCGCACGCTCGGTGAGCAGCTGGCCGCCCTGGCGGCGGACGCCGGAACGGTCACCGACCCGGAACTCCCGGCGGACATCTACGGGGACGGTGTCATCGGCGAGCTGGAGCAGCGGGTCGCCGCCCTGCTGGGCACGGAGGCCGCCGTGTTCTTCCCGACCGGGACGATGGCGCAGCAGGTCGCGCTGCGCTGCTGGGCCGCACGCACCGGCAACCCCGTGGTCGCCCTGCACCCGCTCGCCCACCCGGAGGTGCACGAGAACGGCGCCTTCGGTGCGGTGAGCGGGCTGCGCACGGTCCACCCGACGACCGCTCCGAGGCTGCCGACCGCCGAGGAGGTCCGCGACTTCCCGGAGCCGTTCGGCACGCTGATGCTGGAGCTGCCGCTGCGGGACGCCGGTTTCGTGCTGCCCGCCTGGGAGGAGCTGGAGGCCGTGGTGGCCGCCGCGCGCGACCGCGACGCCGTCGTCCACTTCGACGGGGCCCGGCTGTGGGAGTGCGCCACGCACTTCGGGCGCGGGCTGCCGGAGATCGCCGCGCTCGCGGACAGCGTGTACGTGTCGTTCTACAAGTCCCTGGGCGGGATCTCCGGGGCCGTGCTCGCCGGTTCCGCCTCGCTCGTCGAGGAGGCCCGCCTCTGGCGGCACCGGTACGGCGGTCAGCTCTTCCAGCAGTTCCCGGCGGCGGTCGCGGCCCTGGCCGGGCTCGACCGGGAGCTGCCGAGGCTGCCGTCGTACGTGGAGCACGCGAAGGTGGTGGCCGGGGCGCTGGCCGAGGGGTTCGAGGCGGCCGGCGCGGGCTGGTCCCGGGTGCACCCCGAGGTGCCGCACACGCACCAGTTCCAGGTGTGGCTGCCGTACGACGCGGAGGCGCTGAGCCGGGCGTCGGTGCGGCAGGCGGAGGAGACGGGCGTGGTGCTCTTCCGCCGCTGGTTCACGCCGGACACGGGGGCGCCGGGGGTCGCGTTCACCGAGGTGACGGTGACGGAGGCGGGGCTGGAGTGGAGCGCCGAGGACGTCCGGGACGCGGTGGCGGCGTTCCTGGAGCGGGTGGAAGGGAAGAGCTGAGCCGGCGGGAGGGCTGAGGCGGCGGGGCCCCGGGCCCGGCTGTCACACCCACCCGGCACCATGGACCGGTGAGCGTCACCATCGGCATCGCGGGCCTCGACCCCGCCCGCATCGTCTTCCGGACCTCCCCGCTCGTGGAGCTGGGCGTCGCCCTGCACGCCCTCTCCGAGCCGGGGCACCACCCGGGCCTGCACGGCTGGGCGACGGCCACCGCCACGGCCCTGGAGCCCGATCTCGCCGACCGGCTGCACGAGGCGGAGTTCCTGTGGCGGAACACCTTCTCGGACATCTTCATGCCGTCCGCCGGGGTCGGGGGCGACGGCATGCCGGGCGACACCCTCGCCGCCGAGCTGGACATCCTGGACCGGCTGGACGACGACCGGTTCGTCTCCGCCGCCCTGGAGTTCACCTGCGCCGCGTTCTACGGGACCGGCGCGGCCTCCCCGCTGCGCAACGCGGAGGCGCGCGCCCGGGCGCTGGACATGGCGGCGGCACGCGGTCCGCGCCAGGTGGACTTCACCGAGCGGCTGCTGGCCGACCCGGCTCCGGTACGCCGCTGGCTGCGCCGCCTGTTCGAGGACTGCGACCAGGCGTTCTTCGCGGACACCTGGGAGCGGACGCGCATCCAGCTGGTGGCGGACGCGCGGCACAAGACGGACCTGCTGCGGCGCAAGGGGCTCGCCGAGGCGATCCGGGCGGTCTCGCCCGCGCTCTCGCTCGACGCGGACGGCGGCCGGATCAGCGTCGACAAGCTGGCGGAGGGGGCGACCACCGCGACGGACCCCGCCGTCGGCCCCGGACTCACGCTCATCCCGACCAGCTTCGGCTGGCCGCATCTGATGGTGCTGCACGCCCCGGGCTGGCGCCCGGTGATCCACTACCCGGTGCACCGGCCGGAGCTGCCCGCGCCCGCCTCGGTGGAGCTGCTCCAGCTGCGGCTGGAGGCGCTGGCGCACCCGATGCGGATGCGGCTGTGCCGGAACATCGCGCGTTCCCCGTACACCACCGGTGAACTCGCCGACACGAACGGGATCACCGCGCCCGAGGTCTCCCGCCATCTCTCGGTGCTCAAGAAGGCCGGTCTGGTCACGACCCGGCGCCGGGGCCGGTACGTGCTGCACCAGCTGGACCTGACCGTGGTGGCCCGGCTCGGCAGCGACTTCCTGGAAGGGATCCTCCGCTAGCTGTTTCAGCCCGCGCCGCCGCCGGCGCGGACCAGTCCCGTCTCGTACGCGAGGACGACGACCTGCACCCGGTCGCGCAGGGACAGCTTGGTCAGGATGCGGCCGACATGGGTCTTCACGGTCGCCTCGGAGAGCACCAGGCGCCCCGCGATCTCGCCGTTCGACAGGCCCTGCGCGACGAGCAGCATCACCTCGCGCTCGCGTTCGGTGAGCCTGGCGATGTCCTTGTGCTGCGGTTCCTGGGTGCCGCTGGGCAGCATCGGCGAGAAGCGGTCGAGCAGCCGGCGGGTGGTGGACGGGGCGACGACGGCGTCCCCGCTGTGCACGGAGCGGATCGCGGCGAGCAGTTCGCCCGGCGGCACGTCCTTCAGCATGAAGCCGCTGGCCCCTGCCTTCAGCCCGGAGAACGCGTACTCGTCCAGGTCGAACGTGGTCAGGATCAGCACCTTCGGCGGGTCGGGCTCCGCGCAGATGCGGCGGGTGGCCTCGACGCCGTCCAGCTTCGGCATGCGGACGTCCATCAGCACCACGTCCACGGCGGTGGCGCGCAGGATGTCGATCGCCTCCGCGCCGTCGCCGGCCTCGGCGACCACCTCCATGTCGGGCTGGGCGGCGAGCACCATCCGGAATCCGGTGCGCAGCAGCACCTGGTCGTCGACGAGCATCACGCGGATCGCCATGGGGGCCTGTTCTCTCCTCGTTCGTTCAGCGGTCGGCGGCCTTGAGCGGCAGCAGCGCGCTGATCCGGAATCCTCCGCCGGGGCGCGGCCCGGCGTCCAGTGTGCCGCCGACCATGCCGACCCGTTCCCGCATGCCGATCATGCCGTGGCCGGCGCCGTCGGCGCCCCCGTCCTCGTACAGCTCGTGCGCGGCGCCCCGCCCGTCGTCCTCGACCAGCAGGCCGAGCCCGTCGTCGAAGTAGACCAGCCGCACGCTGGCCCCGGCGTGCGGGCCGCCGTGCTTGCGGGTGTTGGTCAGGGCCTCCTGCACGATGCGGTACGCGGTCAGCTCGACGCCGCTCGGCAGCGGGCGGGCGGTCCCCTCGACCTTGAAGTCCACCGCAAGGCCGGCCTTGCGGACCTGCTCGATCAGGTCCTCGATCTGCTCGACGTCCGGCTGCGGGACGTACTCCCCGCTCTCCTGCGCGTCGCCCGTCCGCAGCACCCCGAGCAGCCGCCGCATCTCCGCGAGCGCCTGGCGGCCGGTGCTGGAGATGGTCTCCAGCGCCTGCCGGGCCTGGTCGGGCGCCGCGTCCATGACGTAGGCGGCTCCGTCGGCCTGCACCACCATCACGGAGACGTTGTGCGCGACGACGTCGTGCAGTTCGCGGGCGATACGGGCCCGTTCGGCGGCCACCGCGACCTTCGACTGGGCCTCGCGCTCCCGCTCCAGACGGGCCGCCCGTTCCTCCAGCTGGTCGAAGTAGGCCCGCCGGGTCCGCATCGAGTCGCCGAGCACCCAGGCCAGCACGAACGGCACCGTCAGCACGACGACGACGAACAGCGTCTGCGCCCAGTTGCGCGGCACGCCCTCCTCGTCCGGCCAGCGGAGCTGGGACAGCGTGGCGGCGGTCAGGCTGCACGCCAGGGCGAGCCGGGAGGCCCAGCGCTCACCGACGGTGGCCACCGTGAAGGTGATGACGAGCATCGCGAAGTTCGCGACGGTCGGCCGGACACCGCAGATCAGCTGGACGACGCCCATCGCGATGGCGAGCAGCAGCATCTTCTCCGGCGCGCGGCGGCGCAGCGCGACGACGAGGCAGAGGCCGAGGACGACCGGCACGACCGCGATCCGTTCGAGACGCCCGCCGTGCCCGACGTCGCCCACCACGATGGTCATGCCGGAGAGCCCGAGGAGGAAGACAGCCCAGAAGCTGTCGACGCCCGTCGGGTGTCTGCGGATGAAATCGTAGAGGCGCTGCACGTGACCCAGCGTAAAGAAGGCCGGGGGCCGCCGGGTCAACCGAAGGGCCGATCCGCGTCCCTGGACCGTACTCCCCAAGGTGGAGACTGGGCCCGTGACGGATGAGTGGCGCGGGTGGCAGGACGCGGCGGAGACCGCTCTCTACGGCGACGAGGGTTTCTACCGGCGCCCCGAGGGCCCCGCGGGTCACTTCCGTACCTCTGTGCACGCGTCACCGCTGTTCGCCACCGCCGTCGCCCGGCTCCTGGTGCGCACGGCGGCGGACCTCGGCACCGTGCACGTGGATCTGGTCGACATGGGCGCCGGGCGCGGGGAACTCGTCACCGGCGTCCTCGCCGCGCTCCCGGCCGAGGGAGGGGCGGACCTCGCGGTGCGCGCGTACGCCGTGGAGCTCGCCGCCCGCCCCGAGGGCCTGGACCCCCGGGTGGAGTGGTGCGCCGAGCCGCCGCACGGGGCGCGCGGGCTGCTCTTCGCCAACGAGTGGCTGGACAACGTGCCGCTCCCCGTCGCGGAGACGGACGCCGGGGGCGTCGAACGGTACGTCGAGGTCCGCGCCTCCGACGGCGCGGAGCGGCTGGGCGCTCCGGTGACCGGCGCGGACGCGGAGTGGCTGCGCCGCTGGTGGCCGTCGGCCGGACCGGGCAGCCGGGCGGAGATCGGCCGCCCGCGCGACGAGGCGTGGGCGGCGGCGGTGTCGTCCCTGTCCGCCGGGCTCGCGGTGGCGGTGGATTACGCGCACGTACGCGGGGAGCGCCCGCCCTTCGGCACGCTCACCGGTTTCCGCGCGGGCCGCGAGGTCCGGCCGGTGCCGGACGGGAGCTGCGACCTGACGGCGCACGTGGCCCTGGACGCGTGCGCGGCGGCGGCCGGCCCGCCCGCGCACCTGCGGACCCAGCGCGAGGCCCTGGCGGCCCTGGGCATCACGGGCGAACGCCCGCCCCTGACCCTGGCGTCGGCGGACCCGCCCGCGTACCTCCGCGCCCTGTCCACGGCGGGCGAGGCGGCGGAACTGACGGCGAAGGGCGGCCTGGGCGACTTCGGGTGGCTGGAACACGTGCTCAGCCCCGCCGCACCCTCAAGCCCCTCCGGCGATTGAGGGTGCGGGGCCCGGGGCAGAGCCCCTCACCAACGGCGCGCAAGGAATACTGACCCCATGACGGAGACGACCATCGGCATCGGCGGCGCAGCCGAAAGCACCGACATGGTGCTCAACATCGGCCCCCAGCACCCCTCCACCCACGGCGTGCTCCGCCTCCGCATCGTCCTGGACGGCGAGCGCGTCCAGCACGCCGAACCGGTCGTCGGCTACATGCACCGCGGCGCGGAGAAGCTGTTCGAGGCCCGCGACTACCGCCAGATCATCATGCTCGCCAACCGCCACGACTGGCTCTCCGCGTTCTCCAACGAGCTGGGCGTCGTGATGGCCGTCGAGCGGATGCTCGGCATGGAGGTCCCGGAGCGCGCGGTCTGGACCCGCACCCTGCTCGCCGAGCTGAACCGGGTCCTCAACCACCTGATGTTCCTCGGCTCGTACCCGCTGGAACTCGGCGGGATCACCCCGGTGTTCCACGCGTTCCGGGAGCGCGAGGAGCTGCAAGCGGTGATGGAGGAGGTCTCCGGCGGCCGTATGCACTACATGTTCAACCGGGTCGGCGGCCTCAAGGAGGACCTGCCGGCGGGCTGGCTCGGCCGGGTCCGGGACGCCGTCGCCTCGGTCCGCTCCCGGATGGACGTGTACGACGGACTGGTCCTCGGCAACGAGATCTTCCGGGGCCGCACCCGGGGCGTCGGCGTGCTGTCGGCCGGGGCGGTGCACGCGTACGGGGTGTCCGGGCCGATCGCCCGCGCCTCGGGCGTGGACTTCGACCTGCGGCGCGACGAGCCGTATCTCGCGTACGGAGAGCTGTCGGAGACGCTGAAGGTCGTCACCCGGACCGAGGGCGACTGCCTGGCCCGGTTCGAGTGCCTGCTGGAGCAGACGCACAACGCCCTGGACCTCGCCGACGCCTGCCTGGACCGGATGGCGGACCTGGCGCCGGGGCCGGTCAACCAGCGGCTGCCGAAGGTCCTCAAGGCCCCCGAGGGCCACACGTACGCCTGGACCGAGAACCCGCTCGGCGTCAACGGCTACTACCTGGTGTCCAAGGGCGAGAAGACCCCGTACCGGCTGAAGCTGCGCTCGGCGTCGTTCAACAACATCCAGGCGCTCACCGAACTGCTGCCGGGCACGCTGGTCGCCGACATGGTGGCGATCCTGGGCTCGCTGTTCTTCGTCGTCGGCGACATCGACAAGTAACGCGCCATCGCCACCCGGCGGGCGCCGACGCCCGCCACCGCGTTACGAGATCGCGCTGCGCAGCACCGCCACGTCCAGCTGCTCCGTCTCGTCGTGCGCGGTGAGGTCGATGACCTTGCCGACGGCGCGGTCCTCCGGCGCGTCCGGGCGCTGCGCGGCCAGGACCTCCTCGCCCACCACGTCGGCCAGGTCCTCGTTCTGCACGGCCTCGATGGCGGCGCGCTCGGCCGCGGCGGGCACGGCCTTCTGCGTACCGAAGAAGTCGAAGCCGCCCTGCGGCACCAGGTGGCGGCGGGACGCGGCGTACGGGACGACCGCGCTGGCGGCCGGAACCGGGCGCGGGGCGGGCGGCTGCACGGCGGGCCGGGTGGCGGGCAGGGCGGCCCGCGGCTCCTCAGCCTCCCGGGCGCGCTCCGCGGTCTCCCGGTGCCGGGCCGCGTCCTCGGCGATCCGGCGGCCCTTCTGGAGCGCCGCGTTGCGCGGGAGGTCGGCCAGCGCGCGGGCGGCGCGGGCGTAGGCGTCCGGGGTGGGGGTGGAGCGGGCGGGGGGCAGGGCGCGGGCGGGCGCGGACGCCTCGATCGCGAGCTTCCGCCGGCTCTCCAGGACGCTGGCGCGCTCGGTCTCCGCGTTGGCGTACCGCCGCAGCAGCGCGGCGTGTTCGCCCCGCAGACCGGCCAGCTCGACGCGCTTGCGGCGCAGCTTCGTCTCCAGGCGGGCGCGGATCTCCCGCGCCTCCTCCAGATCCGCTTCGAGCTCCGCCGCGCGCTCCTCGGCGCGCCACTCGTCACTGGCGCGGGCGCGCGTCAGCTCGGCGACACGACGGCCCGCCTCGCGGTCCCAGCCGCGCATGAGGACCGCGCCGGTGACGGCGGCCGCCGCCGCGGCCGCGACCAGCGCGCGCAGGACCATGGGTTCGGTCAGCAGCCAGGCTCCCGCGGCACAGGCGACCGACGCTCCGGCGACTGCCGAAGGCGGAAGGATTCTGTGCAGTGGTGGCGAATGGCGATGGCGTCCACGTGGCATGGCCCGAAATTTACCGTGTGCGCGGCGCACTTGGGGAGCCGCCCGGCAATCTGTGCCCGGCAAGTTACCCGGCGGCTCCCGCTGCCCGTTCTCCGGGCGCCTTCGCTACTTCTTGATCAGTCCCTTCGACTGGAGATATTCGCGGGCCACATCGGCCGGCTTGGCGCGCTCCGCGTCGACCTTGCGGTTCAGTTGTGCGAGGTCCTCGGTCGTGAGTGCGCCGGTGAGCTTGCCGAGCGCGTCGGCTATCTCCTGGTCCCCGGCGTCCTTCGCGTTCAGGACCGGCAGGACGTTGTCCGCGTTCTGGAGCTTCTTGTCGTCGTCCAGGAACACCAGGTCGTACGTGTCGAGCACGGCGTCGGTGGTGGTGGTCAGGACGAGTTGGTCCTTGCCGTCCTTCACCGCCTGCTTGGACTGCGGGGTGCCGACGCCCTTGGGGTCGATTCCGGTGACGTCGATGCCGTACGTCTTCTTGAGCCCGGGTGCGCAGAAGGGCCGCACCTCGCACTCGTCGCCCGCCGCGACCTTGACGCCGATCTTCGCGGCGCCGAGATCGGAAAGCGTCTTCAGCTTGTGCTTGTCGGCGAATTCCCTGGTCACCGCGAACGCGTTCTGGTCGACGGCCTTCCCCGCCGGAAGGACCTTCAGTCCGCGCGGCTCGGCGAGCTTCTTCAGGGCGGCGACGGTGGCGGCGGTGTCGCCCGACGCGACCGGATCGGCCTCGGCCTTCTTCGCCCCGTTCGCCTTCGCGTTGAGGAATTCGGCGATCGTCGCCGCGTATTCCGGTACGACGTCGATCTCGCCCTTCTCCAGGGAGGGTTCGTACAGTTCGCGGTTCTTCACGGTGGTGACCGAGGTGCTGTAGCCGGCGTCCTCGAGGATCTGCGCGTACAGCTCGGCGAGCACCTTGGATTCGGTGAAGGCGGCGGCGCCGACGACGAGCGAGCCCTTCTTGCCGGAGTCCTGGCCCCCGGCCGGGGCGCCCTTGTCCTCCTCCAGGCTGTCCCCGCCGCACGCGGCGAGCGAGCCCGCGAGCGCGAGGATGCCGATGACGGCGCCGGCCACGCGTGAGGTCCTGGTCATGTTCTTCTCCGTCCACGGCGGCGACGCCGTATGCGACAAGTGGTGGATGTACGACATGTGTGACGAGTCGGGTGGGCCGGGGCTCAGGCCGGCCGGCGGCGGCGCAGCGGGGACAGCAGGCGGTCGACGGCCACCAGGACGGCCTCCACCAGCAGGGCGAGCACGGCGACCAGCAGGGCCCCCGCCACCACCTGCGCGGTGTCGTACGTGTTGAACCCGGCGGTGATGATGCGGCCGAGGCCGCCCTGCCCGACCATGGCCGCGATGGTCGCCGTCGCCACGACCTGGACGGCAGCCGATCGCAGCCCGGTCATGATCAGCGGGTACGCGAGGGGGAGCTCGACGCGCAGGAAGAGCTGGCCGCCCGACATGCCCATCCCGCGCGCCGCCTCCGCCACCGAGCGGTCCACCTCGGTCATCCCCACGTAGGCGTTGGTGAGCAGCGGCGGCACGGCGAACAGCACCAGGGCGGTGATCGTCGGTATGTACCCCGCGTTGCGCAGGGGCGAGACCATGAAGAGGGCCAGCACCGCGAAGACGGGCACCGCGCGCCCCACGTTGGCCAGGTTGACCGCGAGGGCGCCGCCCTTCCTGATGTGGCCCAGGTACAGCGCGAGGGGCAGGGCGACGGCGCAGGCCAGGGCGAGCGCCACACCGCTGACGTACAGATGCTCGCCCAGCCGGTGGGCGGCCCCGCTCTCCCCGGACCAGTTGGCACCGGTGGTGAGCCAGGCCCAGGCGTCCCCGAGAACTCCCATGTCAGACCGCCTCCGCCTTCGCCGGGCCGGTCGCGGCGGCACGTATGCGCGTCCAGGGCGTCAGCAGCCGCTGGAGACCGAGCAGCAGGAGGTCCGCGACGACCGCGAGCAGCACGCAGAGCACCGAGGCGGCCAGCACCTGGGCCTTGAAGAAGCTCGGCAGCGCGTCCTCGATGAGATTGCCCAGGCCGCCCCGGCCGACGATCGAACCGACCGTCGTCAGCGCGATCGTCGACACCGTGGCGATCCGTATCCCCGCCATCAGCGCGGGCAGCGCGAGCGGCAGCTCCACCTCCCACAGCAGGCGGACCGGCCCGTACCCCATGCCGTGCGCGGCCTCCTTCGCCTCCGCGGGCACCGCTTCCAGGCCCGCCAGGATGTTGCGTACGAGGATGGTCAGCGAATACAGCACGAGCCCGGTGACCACCAGGGCGGCGGAGAGCCCGAGCAGGGGCAGCAGGAGCGAGAACATCGCGAGCGACGGCACGGTGTAGAGCACCGTCGTCAGCCCGAGGACCGGTCCGGCGAACCGGCGGCCCCTGCGTGCGAGGAGCGCCAGCGGGAAGGCGACGGCCACACCGATCGCGACCGAGACGGCGGTGATCCAGATGTGCTGGACGGTGGCGTCCGTCAACTCCTGGCTGCGGGAACGGAGATACTCCCCGCAGATCCAGTCGTTCGTCACCAGGCAGTTCTGTCCGGCCATCCGTCCCCCCACCTCCCGTTCGCCTTCTCGTACTGATGTCCGGCGAGCCTATCCTCGACCACTGACAATCGCCGGAGCCGTTGTGTTCCAGCAACATGTCCTTCACAGAACACCCGCGACAATGGGGAACCATGATCCGTTTCGAGCACGTCACCAAGCGGTATGCGGACGGCACCACCGCCGTCGACGGCCTTTCCTTCGAGGTCGCCGAGGGTGAACTGGTCACGCTCGTCGGACCGTCGGGCTGCGGCAAGACGACCACCATGAAGATGGTGAACCGGCTGATCGAACCGACCGACGGCCGGATATTCCTCGACGGGGACGACATATCGGCCATCGACCCCGTCCAACTGCGCCGTCGCATCGGCTATGTGATCCAGCAAGTGGGCCTCTTCCCGCACCGGACAGTCCTGGAGAACACCGCCACCGTTCCCCATCTGCTCGGCTGGAAACGCCAAAAGGCGCGCGCCCGCGCCGCCGAACTCCTCGACCTTGTCGGACTCGATCCTTCCGTTTATGGCGACCGCTATCCCGAACAGCTCTCCGGCGGACAGCGCCAACGCGTGGGAGTCGCACGGGCGCTGGCCGCCGACCCGCCCGTCCTGCTGATGGACGAGCCGTTCGGCGCGGTCGACCCCGTGGTGCGCGAGCACCTTCAGAACGAATTCCTGAGACTTCAGGAACAGGTCCGCAAAACCGTTCTGTTCGTCACCCACGACATCGAGGAAGCGGTCCGTCTCGGCGACCGCATCGCCGTCTACGGGCAGGGCTCGATCGAGCAGTTCGACACCCCCGCCACCGTGCTCGGCGCCCCCGCCAACGCCTATGTCGCGGACTTCGTCGGCGCCGACCGGGGCCTCAAGCGGCTCTCGGTCACCCCCGTCGAGGAGAGCGACCTCGACCACCCGCCCGTCGTCCACCTGGACGACCCGCTGTCCACCGCGACCGACCGCCTCCGCGCGGAGGGCGCCCGCTGGGCCGTCGTCCTGGACCGCGACGAGCACCTGCACGGCTGGATCCCCGCCGGTGACACGCGTACCGGTTCCGAGGGCGCCGTCCGCGACCACGCCCGCCGCATGGAGGCGTGGCTCCCCCTCGGCGCCCCGCTCAAGCAGGCATTCGCCACCATGCTCCAGCACGACGCCGGCTGGATCGCCGTCATCGACGAGGCGGGCGAGGGCCGCTTCCTTGGCGTGCTCACCCCGGCCCGCCTGCACGAGGCGCTGCGCCGCTCGGTCGGCGCGGACGGCCGCGCGGTCCCCCGCGCGGAGGTGGAGGTCGAGAGCGTCACCGGTGTCACGGAGGCCGCGAAGGGCTGAGCCCGCCCCTCAGCTCTCGCTCAGCCGGCTGCTCAGCCACTCCAGGGCGGCCGGGATCTCCCGGCGCCACGTGTTGAAGTTGTGCCCGCCGCTGTCCAGCACGATCGAGGAGACCTGCGCCGGCTGCTTCACCTCGGCCACGAACTTCTGCGTGTCGGCGTAGTTCGCCTCGCCCTGGCGCGAGGTCGTCACCAGGAACGAGGAGTCCGGCTGCGGCCTGTTGTCCAGCGTCCACAGCAGGTCCGCGCGGCGCCGCGCCGCCTCGTCGCCGTGGAAGAGGTCGCCCGTCGTCGGGTCCTCGGCCGCCTTGTAGTACGCGGAGAGCCCCGCGCTCGCGGTGTACCGGCCCGGGTGGTGCAGCCCGATCTTCAACGCGCAGTAACCGCCCGTCGAGTTGCCGATGATGCCCCAGTTCCGGGCCCGTTTGCCGACCCGGTACCCGGCCGAGACCGCCCGGGGCACGTCGTCCGCGAAGAACGTCTCCGTCTTCGGACCGCCCTCTATGTCCACGCACTCGGTGTCCCGGGGCGGCGCCACCGTCGGACGCAGCATCACCAGGACCATCGGCTGCGCCCGTCCGGCCTTCACCCGTTCGAGTGCCGTTCGCGGATAGCGCAGCCCCTTGATCAGGTTCTCCGAGGTGCCCGGGTAACCGGTGAGCACCACCACCGCCGGGAACTTCCGCCGCGAAAACGCCGGCTGGAAGTACTCCGGCGGCAGATACACGTACGCCGAACTCTCGATGCCCGAGTGCTTCCCCGCGATCACGACCTTGTCGATCCGGCCGCCCACCCTGGGCAGCGCCCCGCCCGGCACGTCCGGCCGCTGCGAGCCCACCCGGACGATGTTCTTCGCCGCCAGCGTCCCGGCCGCGTGGTCGGTGATCACGCCCAGCTCCTGCTTGCGGCCGAACAGATCCGCCCAGGAGCCGTAGAAGAGGAAGCTGTTGTTGGCCAGCAGGCCGACCGTGGCGAACACCGCCACCTGGGTCGCGAGCAGCATGCCCACCCGGCCGAGCACGGCGGGCGCGCTGCGCCGGGCGAGCCTCGGCCAGCACCAGACGGTGACGGTGAACAGCACGACGGCCAGCGCGATCGCGAGGAACAGCACCGGTTTGCCCGTAAGGCCCATGACGGGTGAACTTTCTGTCAGGAAATTTCCGGGCAGCGGGTGAACCCGCGGCCCGGAAGGATCGTCCTAGAGGTCGCACATCGTCCGCAGGGCTCCGGCCACCGGACTCCAGGAAATCTCTCGCGGAACCACGGGAAGCGATGTCTGTCACGCTAGATGGGGATAAATCAGGATCGGTTCCGGTTCGCGCACGCACGTTCGCGGGCGGGCCCCGGCCGGAGGCCGTGCCCGCGCTCGTCGGCACCGCGTGCACCGCCGTCGGACTGATCGACGTCGCCGCCGGAGTCTTCCCTCGTTTCCGGCACAGCCGCATGCACACCCTCGCCGAAGTGCTCCCCGGGGCCCTCGGCCCGTTCGCCGCCGCGCTCTCGCTCAGCGCCGGCGTCCTGCTACTCCTCCTGGCCCACGGCCTCAAGCGGCACAAGCGCCGGGCCTGGCGCGCCGCGGTCGTCCTGCTCCCGGCGGGCGCGCTGGCCCAGTTCAGCTACCGGCACTCGATCCTCGGCACCCTGGTCTCGCTGGCGCTGTGCTACCTGCTCGTACGCCACCGGCGCGAGTTCGCCGCCCTGCCCGACCCGCGCAGCCGGTGGCGGGCCCTGGCCAACTTCGTCCTGCTCGGCGCCGGTTCGCTCGGCCTCGGTCTGGTCATCGTCAGCGCCCACCCCCGCCGCCTGGTCGGCAGTCCCAGCATCGCCGACCGGCTCCAGCACGTGCTGTACGGCCTGGTCGGCTTCGAGGGGCCCGTCGACTACTCCGGGGACACCTCCTGGACCGTCGGCTGCTCGCTCGGCGCCCTCGGCCTGCTGACCGCCGTCACCACCATCTACCTGGCCTTCCGCCCCGAACACCCGGCCGCCCGGCTCACCGAGGACGACGAGGCCCGGCTGCGCGCCCTGCTGGAACGGCACGGCGGACGCGACTCGCTCGGCCACTTCGCGCTCCGCCGCGACAAGGCCGTCGTCTTCTCGCCCAGCGGCAAGGCCGCCGTCTGCTACCGCGTGGTCTCCGGCGTGATGCTCGCCAGCGGCGACCCGATCGGCGACGTGGAGGCGTGGCCCGGGGCGATCGAGCGCTTCATGGACGAGGCGCGGGCGCACTCCTGGGCCCCCGCCGTCATGGGGTGCGGCGAGACCGGCGGCGAGGTCTGGACCCGCGAGACCGGACTCACCGCCCTGGAGCTGGGCGACGAGGCGGTGGTCGACGTCGCGGATTTCTCCCTCGCCGGGCGCGCGATGCGCAACGTACGCCAGATGGTGAAGCGCATTGAGCGCAACGGCTACGAGACCCGCGTCCGGCGCGTGGCCGACATCGGCGAGGCAGAACTCGCCCGCATCCGCCGGGCCGCCGCCGACTGGCGCGGCACCGACACCGAACGCGGATTCTCCATGGCGCTCGGCCGGATCGGCGACACCGCCGACCGGGACTGCTTCGTCGCCACCGCCCACAAGGCGGACGAACAGAGCGCCGACTCCCCGTACGGCGATCTGAAGGCCGTGCTCCACTTCGTGCCCTGGGGCAGCGACGGCATGTCCCTCGACCTCATGCGCCGCGACCGCTCCGCCGACCCCGGCATGAACGAACTCCTGATCGTCGCATCGCTCCAGGCCGCGCCCCGGCTCGGCATCAGCCGGGTCTCGCTGAACTTCGCGATGTTCCGCTCCGCGCTCGCCCGGGGCGAGAAGCTGGGCGCGGGGCCCGTCCTGCGGGTCTGGCGCGGGCTGCTGATCTTCCTCTCGCGCTGGTTCCAGATCGAGTCGCTGTACAAGTTCAACGCCAAGTTCCGGCCGCGCTGGGAGCCCCGCTTCGTGGTCTACCGCACCGCCCGCGACCTGCCGCGCATCTCGTTCGCCGCGATGCAGGCCGAGGGCTTCGTCCACCTCGCGCTCCCCCGCCCCCTGCGGTCCGCCCCCCGCCGCCCCTGCGCCCACGCCCGGCCCCCGGCGGGCGGGCAGGACGCCCGTCCGGCGTAAGGGCGTCCCGTACGGGCCTACGCTGGTCGTATGAGTACGTTGCGCGGGACGGTCCAGGGTCTGCCGGAGTGGGACCGCTGCGCGGTCATGGGGGTCGTCAACGTGACGCCCGACTCCTTCTCCGACGGGGGCCGCTGGTTCGACACCACGGCGGCCGTCAAGCACGGCCTCGACCTGGTCGCCCAGGGCGCCGACCTGGTGGACGTCGGCGGCGAGTCCACCCGCCCCGGCGCCAGCCGGGTGGACGAGTCCGAGGAGCTGCGCCGGGTGGTCCCGGTCGTCCGGGGTCTGGCGTCGGAGGGCGTCACGGTCTCCGTCGACACCATGCGCGCCCGCGTCGCCGAGCAGGCGATCGCCGCCGGCGCGGTCCTCGTCAACGACGTCAGCGGAGGCCAGGCCGACCCGGACATGGTCCCCGTGGTCGCCGCCGCCGGCGCGCCGTTCGTCGTCATGCACTGGCGCGGCTTCAGCGAGTCGATGAACAGCCGGGCGGTGTACGGGGACGTGGTCGGCGAGGTCACCGACGAGCTGCGCGCCCGGATGGACGCGGTGGTCGCCGGCGGCGTCGCCCCGGAACGCCTCGTGATCGACCCCGGGCTCGGCTTCGCCAAGGACGCCCCGCACGACCTCGCGCTGCTGGCCGGCCTCGACGCGCTGCACGCCCTCGGCCGCCCCCTGCTGGTCGCCGCGTCCCGCAAGCGGTTCCTGGGCCACGTGCTGGCCCGCGAGGGTGCCGCCCCGCCGCCCGCCCGCGAGCGCGACGCCGCCACCGCCGCCGTCTCCGCCCTCTCCGCCCGGGCCGGCGCCTGGGCGGTCCGCGTCCACGAGGTACGGGCCACCGCCGACGCCGTCCGGGTCGCCCGCGCCATCGAGGGAGCCGCGTGACCGGGCCGGGCGACGAGGTGGCCCCGGGCGGCGAGACGGCCGGGCCGGGCGGCGAGCACGCGGACGCCGCCGCCGACATCGCGGCCGTCGAGCAGGCCAACACCGCGTACTACGAGGCCGTGGAGCGCGGCGACCTGGACGCGCTGACCGCGGCCTGGCTGCCGAACGAGGAGCTGACGGTCTCCTGCGTCCACCCGGGCTGGCCGGTGCTGAGCGGGCGGCGCGAGGTGCTGCGCAGCTACGCGCTGATCATGGCGCACACGGAGTACATCCAGTTCTTCCTGACCGACGTCGGCGTCTCCATGACCGGCGACACCGCGCTGGTGACCTGCACCGAGAACATCCTCAGCGGCGGCCCCGCCGAGGAGGGGGCCTCGCTCGGCCCCCTCGTCGGGCAGCTCGTCGTCGCCACGAATGTGTTCCGGCACACGCCGGACGGCTGGAAGCTCTGGTCGCACCACGGTTCGCCCGTACTGGCCGAAACCGGTGAGGAAGAGGACGAAGACCCCTCGCCCTGACCCACCCCGCTCCCTTTCCGGGCACGAAAGCCCGCCCGGGGTGATTGGACCCGGCCCCATCGGGGTATCAGCGGCTATCTGTTCCGTGCCCACAGGCCCGGCCCCCACGGGGGAGGGCTGTCGGTGCTCGCGGGTAGATTCGAAATCGGGCACCCGGCCGCCCGCACGCGGCCCCGTGGCCCTACGACCAACGACAGCAGGAGTGATTCGCGTGGATCGTGTCGCGCTGCGCGGCCTCAAGGCCCGCGGGCACCACGGCGTCTTCCCCCGGGAACGGGAAGAGGGACAGACGTTCATCGTGGACCTGGTGCTCGGTCTCGACACCCGCCCCGCGGCAGCCACCGACGACCTCACGAAGACCGTGCACTACGGCGTGGTCGCGGAGGAGGTCGTCGCGGTGGTCCAGGGCGAGCCGGTCGACCTGATCGAGACGCTCGCCGAGCGCATCGCCCAGCAGTGCCTCAAGCACGACGGCGTCGAGGAGGTGGAGGTCGTGGTGCACAAGCCGGACGCGCCCATCACCGTCCCGTTCGACGACGTCACCGTCACCATCACCCGGAGCCGAGCATGACTGCATTTTCCACCGAAGGGCAGAGCGACCCGACCGTACAGCCGGTGCCCGCCTCCGTGGTCGAGCAGGTGGACGCGGCGGACATCACCCTCTCCAACCCCAAACTCGCCGTGCTCTCCCTCGGGGCCAACCTGGGCAACCGCCTGGAGACGCTCCAGGGCGCCATCGACGCCCTGGAGGACACTCCCGGCCTTCGGGTCAAGGCGGTCTCCCCGGTGTACGAGACGGAGCCCTGGGGTGTCGACCCGGGCTCCCAGCCCTCGTACTTCAACGCGGTGATCGTCGTGAAGACGACGCTGCCCCCGTCCTCGCTCCTGGAGCGCGGCCAGGCCATCGAGGAAGCCTTCGAACGGGTCCGCGAGGAGCGCTGGGGTCCGCGCACCATCGACGTCGACATCGTCTCGTACGCGGATGTCGTCTCCGACGACCCCGTGCTCACCCTCCCCCACCCCCGGGCCCGCGAGCGCGCATTCGTCCTCGCCCCCTGGCACGACGTGGACCCCGAGGCGCAGCTGCCCGGCGCGGGCCCGGTCGCCGAGCTGCTGACCGGTGTCGGGCGCGACGGCGTGCTTCCCCGGGCCGACCTGGAACTCCGGCTGCCCGAGTAGTCGTTAGGCTCACAGGACACAGCACGACGATCACGACGGTCACAGGCGGCGAAGGGCGGTTCACCCGGTGAAGCAACTACGGCTCGGGGTCCTGGCCGGCCTCTTCGCCGCCGCCGGAGTCCTGTCCTGGGGCGCCGCCCGCCTCTGGGACTCCCTGGGCACACTGCCGAGCGTCCCGCTCTTCGCGCCCATCGTCCTCGCGCTGATCGCCGTCGTCCTGCTGGCCACGGCGCTGTCCATCCGCGCCCGTCTGCGCGCCCAGCGCGAACGCCGCCCCGGCGCCAAGGGCGTCGAGCCCCTCATGGCCGCCCGCGCCCTGGTCTTCGCCCAGGCGAGCGCCCTGGTCGTCGCCCTGGTCTCCGGCATGTACGGCGGCACGGCCGTCTTCCTGCTCGGCTCCCTGGACAACCCGCCCCGCCGCGACCAGGCCATCTACGCCGGCTTCGCGGTCCTGGCCGGCCTCGCGGTCATCGCCGCCGCCCTCTTCCTGGAACACGTCTGCAAGCTCCCGGACGACAAGGACGACAACAAGCCGGACGCGGCGGCGGCGTAGGGCCGGCGCCGGGTCCGGCTCGTGGGCCGGCCGGGGGGCGGGGTCAGCGCGCCATGATGAGGCTCATGGCCTCGGCGCGCGTCGCGGGGTCGCGCAGCTGCCCGCGCACCGCGGAGGTCAGCGTCTTCGCCCCGGGCTTGCGGATGCCGCGCATCGACATGCACATGTGCTCGCACTCGATGACGACGATGACGCCACGCGGCTCCAGGATCTCCATCAGGGACTCGGCGACCTGCGTGGTCAGCCGCTCCTGCACCTGCGGCCGGCGGGCGTAGACGTCGACCAGCCGGGCCAGCTTCGAGAGACCGGTGATCTTGCCGCTGGTGGCCGGGATGTATCCGACGTGCGCCACCCCGCGGAACGGGACCAGGTGGTGTTCACACGTACTGAACACCTCGATGTCCTTGACCAGCACCATCTCGTCGTGGCCCAGGTCGAACGTGGTGGTCAGGACGTCCTCGGGCTGCTGGTACAGGCCGGCGAATATCTCCTTGTACGCCCGCGCCACCCGGCCCGGCGTCTCCTTCAGGCCCTCACGGTCGGGGTTCTCTCCCACGGCCAGCAGCAGCTCCCGGACGGCGGCCTCGGCACGCTTCTCGTCGAACTCGCCGATCGGCCCCTGGGGGTCCAGCGTCACCGGGTCGGTCATGTGTGCCTCGTTCCTTGAGCTGTCACTGCGGGGGGCATCCGCGCAGGTGTACGGAGAAAGCCGCGCCCCCAACAGGCTAGAACCTGGGGGACGCGGCATCCATTCCGGGCCTGGCGGGAGCCCCGTGACGGGGGCCACACCGGGTTGGTGACTAGCTCTCGGGACGGTCCTCGGGGAGGGCCTCCGTGCTCGGGACGGTGTCCGTGACCGAGCCGGCGGCCGTGCTCGCGCCGTTGGTGAGGGCGAGCTCCTTCGGGGAGAGGACCGGCGGACGGGTGGACGGGGTGCGCCGGGCGGAACCGGTCCACGCGGGGCGGGCCGGGCGCTTGACGATCGGGGCGAAGATCTCGGCGATCTCCTCCTTGCCCAGGGTCTCCTTCTCCAGGAGGCGGAGGACCAGGGTGTCCAGCACGTCACGGTTCTCGACGAGGATCTCCCACGCGTCGTTGTGGGCGGTCTCGATGAGCTTCTTGACCTCTTCGTCCACCAGCGCGGCGACCTCTTCCGAGTAGTCGCGCTGGTGGCCCATCTCGCGGCCCACGAACGGTTCGGTGTTGTCGCCACCGAACTTGATCGCGCCGAGCCGCTCGGTCATGCCGTACTGCGTGACCATCGCACGGGCCGTCGCCGTGGCCTTCTCGATGTCGTTCGCCGCGCCGGTGGTCGGGTCGTGGAAGACCAGCTCCTCGGCCGCCCGCCCGCCCAGCATGTACGCGAGCTGGTCGAGCATCTCGTTGCGCGTCGTGGAGTACTTGTCCTCCTCCGGGAGCACCATCGTGTAACCGAGGGCGCGGCCGCGGGAGAGGATCGTGATCTTGTGGACCGGGTCCGACTGGGGGGAAGCCGCCGCGACCAGGGCGTGTCCGCCCTCGTGGTACGCGGTGATCTTCTTCTCCTTCTCGGACATGATCCGGGTCCGCTTCTGCGGGCCCGCCACGACACGGTCGATGGCCTCGTCCAGCATGGCGTTGTCGATGAGCTTCTGGTTGCTGCGCGCCGTCAGGAGCGCGGCCTCGTTCAGCACGTTCGACAGGTCGGCACCGGTGAAGCCGGGCGTACGGCGGGCGACGGCGCCGAGATCGACGTCCGGGGCGACCGGCTTGCCCTTCTGGTGGACCTTCAGGATCTCCAGACGGCCCTGCATGTCCGGCCGGTCGACCGCGATCTGCCGGTCGAAGCGGCCCGGGCGCAGCAGCGCCGGGTCGAGGATGTCCGGGCGGTTCGTGGCGGCGATCAGGATGACGCCGCCCTTCACGTCGAAGCCGTCCATCTCCACGAGCAGCTGGTTGAGCGTCTGCTCGCGCTCGTCGTGACCGCCACCCATGCCGGCGCCGCGGTGGCGGCCGACGGCGTCGATCTCGTCGACGAAGACGATCGCCGGGGCGTTCGCCTTGGCCTGCTCGAACAGGTCGCGGACCCGGGAGGCGCCGACACCGACGAACATCTCCACGAAGTCGGAGCCGGAGATCGAGTAGAACGGGACGCCCGCCTCGCCCGCGACGGCGCGCGCGAGCAGGGTCTTGCCCGTACCGGGAGGCCCGTAGAGCAGGACGCCCTTGGGAATCTTGGCGCCGACGGCCTGGAACTTGGCCGGCTCCTGGAGGAACTCCTTGATCTCGTGGAGCTCCTCGACCGCCTCGTCCGAGCCCGCCACGTCGGCGAACGTCGTCTTCGGGGTGTCCTTGGTGATCAGCTTGGCCTTGGACTTGCCGAACTGCATGACCTTGGAGCCGCCGCCCTGCATCTGATTCATCAGGAACAGGAAGACGACCACGATGAGGACGAACGGCAGCAGCGAGAAGAGGATCGAGACGAACGGGGACTGCTTCGAGGGCGAGACGGTGTACCCGTCCTTGATGTCGCCGCTCTCGTACTTCTTCTGGAGCATGTCGGCGAGCTGTACGCCCTGGTTGCCGATGTAGCTCGCCTGGAACTTGCTGCCGGACTCGTCGGCCAGCTTCTGGCCGTCCTTCAGTTCGATCTTGATGATGTGATCGTCACCGGTGGTGAGCTTGGCCTGGTCCACCTGGTTCTTGCTGATCGCCTGGATCACCTGTCCGGTGTCCACCGTCTTGTAGCCGCCGCCCGAGCCGACGACATTCATCAACACGACCACGGCGAGGACGGCCAGCACGATCCACATGACCGGCCCACGGAAGTATCGCTTCACGTCCATCCATACGAGGCGAAGACGCCCCGTCCCTCCTGCCCGTAGGTAAATGCTGCTGTGAGTAAAGACTGTTCTTCGGACGGTACCCCAGCATGGTCACCGGCGTCCGCCTCGGACGTCCGGCAATCGCGCCTCGAAGGCTCAACGGCGGGCGGCCCTTGAGGGTTCCCGGCGGGCCCGGGGGGGGGGGGGGGGGGGGGGGGGGGGGGGGGGGGGGGGGGGGGGGGGGGGGGGGGGGGGGGGGGGGGGGGGGGGGGGGGGGGGGGGGGGGGGGGG